>JAIOQA010000119.1 GCA_021413675.1 Deltaproteobacteria bacterium
CCCGACGATCGCCGTCCGCGCGCCGCGACCAGCGAGACCCGCCGCCCGCCGCGCCCCGACGATCGCCGCCCGCGCGCCGCGACCAGCGAGACCCGTCGCCCGCCGCGCCCCGACGATCGCCGCCCGCGCGCCGCGACCAGCGAGTCCCGTCGCCCGCCGCGCACCGACGATCGCCGCCCGCGCGCCCCGCGCACCGACGATCGCGCACCGACGCGTCCCGACGATCGCCGTCCGCGCACCGCCGCGCCCGTCGATCGCCGCCCGCCGCGCTCCGACGATCGCGGCTCCCGCACCGCCGGTCCCTCCGATCGCCGCCCGCCGCGTGCCGATGATCGCGGCCCCCGCACCGCGGGTCCATCCAATCGCCGCTCGCCACGCGCCGATGATCGCGGCACCACAGCACCCTCGCGTCGCGGCCCAGCCGGCCCCGCGAAGCCGCGCCGCCGCTAGCCTCATCGCCGCCGACACGGCGGCGTACGCGCATCGCCACCGTCGGGACGGGTGACCCGGAGCGAGGGTCTCCGGGCGCGCGCAGTTCCGCAGCGCCCCCGCCGTCAGCACCACCGCTGGCTCCACGCCGGTCGCTCACCCCGCGCTGGTGTTCGCGCTCGACGGCGCGAGGACTGTTCGAGCACGCCCGGAGAACCCTCGCGCAGGGGCAGGCCCCGTCCCGACGGAGCTCGCGTTCACCCGCACGCTCGCGCAAGCACAGGGACCGGGGCAGCAACCGGGACCGGGACCGGGACAGGGGCAGGGACAGGGACCGAGACTGCGACCGACGCAGAGACCCAGGCCGGACAAGCGACAGGACCTGGCGCGGTGAGCTACCGTCGCCCGCGATGGAGCTCCGCGCCCTCACCATTCTCGACTCGCTCCAGCCCCAGCTGACCGGCTTCCTCCAGACCGTGTGCTCCGGCTTCATGCCGCGCGAACACGAGGCTGCGCTCTTCCTCGAGATCGCGCCCGGCATCGCGATCAACCAGCTCACCGACATCGCGCTCAAGACCACGACCTGCCGCCCCGGCATGCAGATCGTCGAGCGCGCCTACGGCATGCTCGAGCTCCACGACGAGGATCGCGGCCAGGTCGAGGCCGCCGCGTCCGCCATGTGCGAGCGCCTCGGCGTGAAGCCCGCCGAGCGCCTCAAGCCCCGCATCGTGTCGTCGCAGGTCATCACCGGCATCGACGGCCACCAGTCGCAGCTGATCAACCGCATGCGCCACGGCGACATGATCGTGGCCGGCCAGACGCTCTACATCCTCGAGGTCCACCCCGCCGCGTACGCCGCCCTCGCCGCCAACGAGGCCGAGAAGGCCGCGCCCATCCACGTGCTCGAGGTCATCACCTTCGGCGCGTTCGGGCGCCTGTGGCTCGGCGGCAGCGAGGCGGAGATCGCCGAGGCCTCCCGCGCCGCCGAGGCCGCGCTCGCAGCCGTCACCGGTCGCGAGAACAAGTAGCCTCCGCCAGCGCGCCACCCCGCCGTTCGGCCAGGTGCGCGCCGCATCACGCGCGCTCCCGCCCATCCGATCGGCCAGATCGCCCGAGGCGACGAAGTCGCCGGCTCAGGTCCGGAGGAGATCGGGCAGCGCGTCCTCGCGCGGGCCGATCGATCGAACAAGAGCCTGGAAGCGAAAGCTTCACAGGCTCTGAGCGCGCGGCGATTCCAGAGTAAGGTCTGGGCATGCCAACCATCGTGCCTCCGCCGCTGGGCGCGCCGTTCGCGCCGGGTGGCGACACCGCGATCGACGCGACGCTCGCGCAGCGCCTGCTGTCGATCGCCCTCGACGCCGGCGGTGACTACGCCGACCTCTACTTCGAGTACCGCGTCACCGCCGATTACAGCTACGAGGACGAGCAGGTCAAGACCGTCGGCCGCGGCGTCTCGCTCGGCCTCGGCGTGCGCGTCACCAAGGGCGACGCCACCGGCTACGCGTACACCGAGGACCTCGCGTGGGATCGCATGGCCCACGCCGCGCGCATCGCCGGCCAGATCGCGTCGGGCGGCGGCAGCGCCCAGCCCGTCGACGTCGCTCACGTCGCGATCCCCGATCTCTACACCGTCACCACGCCGTCGCTCGCCGCGCCGCCCGCCGACAAGCTCGAGCTGCTGCGCGCCGCCGATCGCGCCGCGCGCGCCTACGATCCGCGCATCACCCGCGTCGAGGCCTCGTTCGTCGAGCAGATCAAGGAGGTCCTCGTCGTCACCTCCGACGGCCACCTCGCCCGCGACGTCCAGCCGCTCATGCGCTTCGGCGTGCGCGCCGTCGCCGAGGACGGCGCCAAGCGCCAGGCCGGCAGCTCCGGCGGCGGCGGCCGCTACGGCCTCGACTACTTCGCCCAGGCCAAGAAAGACGCCGCCTCGCACGGCGCCGAGGCCGCGCGCATCGCGATCGCGATGTTCGACGCCCAGGACGCGCCCGCCGGCGAGATGCCGGTCGTGCTCGCCGCCGGCGACTCCGGCATCCTCCTGCACGAGGCCGTCGGCCACGGTCTCGAGGCCGACTTCAACCGCAAGGAGACCTCGAACTACTCCGGCCAGATCGGCAAGCAGGTCGCCTCGACGCTCTGCACCGTCGTCGACGACGGCACCGTGCCGTCGTCGCGCGGCTCGATCAACGTCGACGACGAGGGCTATGCCTCCAAGTCGAACACGCTGATCGAGAACGGCATCCTCGTCGGCTACATGCACGACCGGCTCAGCGCCAAGCACTACGGCATCAAGCCCACCGGCAACGGCCGGCGCGAGTCGTTCCGCGCGATGCCCTTGCCGCGCATGACCAACACCGAGCTGCGCCCCGGCACCAGCGACCCCGCCGAGATCATCGCGTCGGTGAAGCGCGGCATCTTCGCCAAGCGCTTCAGCGGCGGCCAGGTCAACATCTCCAACGGCGACTTCGTGTTCTCGCTGACCGAGAGCTACCTCATCGAGGACGGCAAGCTCACCGCGCCGCTCAAGGGCGTGAACCTGATCGGCAACGGCCCCGAGGTCCTGCGCCGCGTCGACATGCTCGGCTCCGACTACGAGCTGTCCGACGGCATCTGGACCTGTGGCAAGGACGGCCAGTCCGTGCCGGTCGGCGTCGGCACGCCCAGCGTGCGCATCAGCAAGATCACCGTCGGCGGGACGAAAGCGTAAGCCATGGCCATCACCAACGAGGGCGGCTCGGCCGCCTCGATCACCACCGCAGGCGTCCGCGAGCTCGAGCAGGTCGCGCAGCACGCCGTCGAGCTCGCGCTCAAGGCCGGCGCCGATGCCGCCGAGGTCCTGGTCCGCGACGGCTCCGAGCTGACCGCCAAGATCCGCAAGGGCGAGCCCGAGCTGGTCCAGGAGGCCTCGTCGCGCGGCCTCGGCCTGCGCGTCTTCAAGGACGGCCGGCGCGCGGTCACGTACACCTCGGACCTGCGCCGTGCGTCGCTCGCGGCGTTCACCGCCGAGACCGTGACGCTGGCCGCGCTCGCCGAGCCCGACGAGCTCAACCGCCTGCCGGATCGCGAGGAGCTCGCGACCAGCTACCCCGAGCTCGACCTCTACGACGACGCCGTCGCCTGCGTCGACGCGAAGTGGGCGCTCGAGCAGTGCAAGCGCGGCGAGGCCGCGGCGCTCGCCGCCGACGCCCGCGTCACCAACTCCGACGGCGCGACCTGGTCGCGCGTGCTCGGCGCGACCGCGTTCGCGACCTCCGGCGGCTTCGTCGGCGGCTACCGCGGCAGCTACGCGTCGTTCGTCGTCGAGCCGCTCTGTGATGACCCGTCGGATCCCGCGAACCCCAAGAAGCGCAACGGCTTCTGGTGGACCGCCGATCGCTTCCTCGCGCGCCTCGACGATCCCGAGGCGGTCGGCCGCGAGGCCACGCGCCGCACCGTCGCGACCCTGGGCCCGCGCAAGCTCGTCACCCAGGAGTGCCCGATCGTCTTCGACCCCGAGTGCGGTCGCTCGATCGTCGGCACGGTGTTCTCGGTCGCCAATGGCTCGGCGTTCTGGCGCAAGTCGACCTACCTCATCGGCCGCGAGGGCACGCTGGTCGCGTCGCCGCTCGTCACGATCGACGACGACCCGCACATCCTGCGCGCGCCCGGCTCGCGCCCGTTCGACGGCGATGGCCTGCCGACCCGCAAGAACTCGGTGGTCTCCGCTGGCGTGCTCGAGAGCGTGCTGTGCGACGTCTACAGCGCGCGCAAGCTCGGCCGCAAGTCGACTGGCTCGGCCGGCCGCGGCATCGGCGGCAACCCCGGGCCCACGACCTCGAACCTGATCATGCGGCCGGGCGCGACGCCCAAGGCCGACGTCGTGAAGAACACCGCGCGCGGGCTCTACGTCACGTCGATGATGGGCTTCGGGTTCAACCCGGTGACCGGCGACTTCTCGCGCGGCGCGCAGGGGTTCTGGATCGAGAACGGCGAGCTCACCTACCCGGTGAGCGAGGTCACGATCTCGCTCAACTTCGACGAGCTGCTCAAGCGCATCGACCTGGTCGGCGACGATCTTGACCTGCGCTCGTCGACGGCGTGCCCGACCTTCCGGGTGTCGTCGATGATGGTCGCCGGGAGCGACGAGTAGCCGCAGGGCGCCCCGGGCGCGCGGCCCCGGCCGCCGCTCGTGTATGATCGCCCCATGGCCCTCGAGGGAGCGCGCGGCGGCAGACCTGCGTCCGTCGCCGCAGGCGCGGTCGCCGAGTTCATGAGCGCGACGGCGCTGTTCCGGGGCTGCGATCGCGCGGTCATCGATCGGGTCGCGCCGCACGTGATCGCGCTCGAGTTCGCCGCGACCCAGGTCATCGCCCGGGCCGGCGCGCCCGACCCGGCGCTCGGCCTCCTGTTCTCGGGCCGGGCCGCGGTCCGCCAGGTCAACGCTGCGACCGGCGCGTCCACGATGGTCGCGACCGTCAGCGTCGGCGAGACCTTCGGCGAGGTCGGCGCCTTGCTCGGCACCGCCGAGCCGACCGAGGTCGTGGCCGAGGACGACAGCGTCGTGCTCTTGCTCGGCAAGGACGTCGTCGCGCAGCTCTCGACCAAGATCGCGCCGTTCGCCCACGCGGTCGCGCGTCGGCTGGCCGCGCGCGTGGTCCAGGCCCAGATCAGCGGCATGCGCGGCGGCATCGCGGCGGCCGCGCCCGCGCCGGCACAGCCCTTGCCCGAGGCGCCGCCACCGCCCGCCACCGACGGCATCCGGTTCGTGCGCATCGCCGGCCACGACATCAACGACAAGCTGCTCGCGCTCGTCCCCGCGCGCGTGATGCAGCAGCACCGCCTCCTGCCGCTCGAGCTGCGCGGCAGGCAGCTGACCGTCGGCATGGTCGATCCGTTCAACGCCGCGTCGCAGGCCGAGCTGCGGCGGATCCTGGCCAGCGTGGATGTGGTGGTCGTGGCCATCGGCCTCGACGACTACAACGACGCGTTCGTGCGGCTGCGCATCGACGCCGCGCTCGGCGGCGCCAAGGCCCGCGGCGCCGACGTGATCGCGCCCGACTCGCTGATCTACGACGTCGCCGATCAGGAGCGCGACGCGGTCAAGGCGGTCGGCGTGATCGGCGACGAGGTCACGCAGCTCGCCTCGAAGATCATCGCCGCGGCGGTCGAGCGCGGCGCCTCGGACATCCACCTCGAGCAGGACGTCACCGGGGTGCGCGTGCGGTTCCGCGCCGCCGGCCAGCTCGTCGACTGGGATCAGTTCATCGCGCCGTCGTTCGCCAAGAGCCTGGTCGCGCGCTTCAAGGTGCTGTCGGGCCTCGATATCACCGAGCGCCGCCTGCCGCAGGACGGCCGCATCGGCGTGCGCATCGGCCGGCGCGAGATCGATCTGCGGATCTCGACCCTGCCGGCGTCGCGCGGCGAGAAGGTCGTCATGCGGCTGTTCGAGGCCGCCTCGATGATGCGGCCGCTCGACGCGATCTTCCACGAGCCGCGCGCGCTGGCCGCGATGCGCAGCGTGCTCGGCCGGCCCTACGGCGCGCTGATCGTCGCGGGCCCGACCGGCTCGGGCAAGAGCTCGACCCTGTACTCGACCCTCGGCGAGCGCCGCCGCATCCGGCCCGACAGCAACATCGTCACCGTCGAGGATCCGATCGAGTACCGGCTGTCCGGGATCACGCAGGTCCAGGTCAACCACGCCGTCGACCTCGGCTTCGCCAAGATCCTGCGCGCGATGCTGCGCCAGGACCCGGACGTCATCCTGGTCGGCGAGGTCCGGGATCCGGACACCGCGACCTTGGCGCTCGAGGCCGCGATGACCGGCCACCTGCTGTTCACCTCGCTCCACGCCAACAACGCGATCGGCGTGATCCAGCGCCTCGAGAACCTCGGCTGCAGCCGCGCGCTGATCGGCCAGTCGCTGGCGGTGGTCGCGGTCCAGCGCCTGGCCCGCAAGCTGTGCCCGCGGTGCGCGTCGTCGGAGGTGCCGCCGCCGATCCTGCTCGAGAGCCTCGCCGCGCGCGGCCTGGTCGAGCGCTCGGCGCCGGTGCCGCTGCCGCGCGCGGTCGGCTGCCCCGAGTGCAACCAGACCGGCTACGTCGGCCGGGTCGCCGTGCTCGAGATCATGCAGCTGACCGATGTGTTGCGCGCGCAGATCATGTCGGGGGTCGCGCTCGGCGAGCTCGAGAAGCTCGCGACGGACTCCGGCGCGCTGGTGCCGTTCCGGCGCTACGCGTCGTACCTGATGAGCCGGCAGATGCTGACGCCGACCGAGGCGCTCCTGGTGGTCGCGTGATGCGAGAGGGCTGCTGATGGACTTCCTGTCGTCGCCCGCGGGCATGGCCGCGATCGGTGGAGGCGTGGTGCTGATCGTCCTGCTCGTGCTGCGCGCGCGCGGCAACGGCGGCGGCGCGCCGCGCGCGTCGGCCAGCGACAGCGAGATGACCCGCCTGGCCGCGCGGGGCCAGCACGGCAAGGCGGCGCAGCTCGCGCTCCAGGACAACAAGCTCGATCTCGCGCTCGAGTACTACCTGCGCGCGCAGCAGCCCGAGCAGGCCGCGAGCGTCGCGATCCGCCTGGGCAAGATCCGCCAGGCCGCGGAGCTCTACGAGCGCGCGCACAACTGGGAGAAGGCCGCGCTGTTCTTCGACAAGGCCGACATGGCCGACCACGCCAACCAGATCCGGCGCGAGCGGCTCGGGCAGTTGCGGGCGGGGCAGGCCGACGCCACCGCCGCGCCGGCGTCGCGCGGCCGCGCGCTCGAGGCCGAGTACCGCCGCGCCCACGCGCTCGCCGACGGCAGCGCCGCGCAGGCGATGCAGCACCAGGGCATGGCCCGCACCGCCGCCGAGGCGCTGCTCGCCGAGGGCGAGGTCCGGCGCGCCGCCGATCTGTTCCGCGACGCCGAGCTCGACGACGAGGCCATCCACCTCTACGTCAACGTGCTCGGCGATCCGGGCCAGGCCGCGCCGATCCTGTCGCGCCGCGGCAACCACACCCGCGCCGCCGAGCTGTACGAGCTGGCCGGCGACAACGAGCGCGCCGCCTCGACCTGGGTCGCGGTGGCCGAGGAGGCGCAGCGCCCCGAGATCTTCCTCGATCGCATCGAGCGCCTGTCGCGCGACGTCGCCCAGGGCTTCCTCGAGCAGGCGACCCGGCGCCGCCCGATGATCGATCAGGACTCGGTCGAGCTGCACTACCGGCTCGCGCAGCTCTACGCCAAGCGCGGCGACTCGGGGCGCGCGCTCGCGATCTACCAGAGCGTGCAGCAGTCGGTCGGCGGCTATCGCGAGGTCGAGCGGATGATCCAGGATCTCCGCGCGGGCAAGGATCTGCGCGAGGCCGATCCGACCGCCGCCGAGCCGGAGATCGATCTCGAGGTCGACCTCGCGCCCGCATCCACGCCGTCGGGCCCGTTCGACGAGGCGCAGCTGCGCTCGCTCGCCGACCAGGTCGCGAAGGCCGCCGCCGAGCAGCTGCGCCGCGCCGGCAACCTCGAGCTGCCGCGCCTCACCCTCGGCCCGGGCCCGACCGCGATCGGGGTCGCCGGGCTCGAGAGCGGCGCGGGCCTGCAGATCGAGCTGTTGCTCGACGGCGCGGTCAAGGCCGCGCGCGGCGGCCCGTCGATCGAGACGCTGCGCGGCTTCATCGGCGACCGACCCTGCGATCTGCAGAACATCGAGGTCTACTACCGGCTCGCGCTCGCCCACCTCGCCCAGGGCGACTGGCAGGCGGCGCTCGCCGACTTCGACGCCGTCGACGAGGCGTCGCCGGGCTACCGCGACGCGTGGAAGCGGGCCGAGGAGATCCGCGGCTGGGAGAAGGCGCTGGGCAAGAAGCTGACCCAGCTCGGCGCCGCGCCGGGCAAGGACAGCGGCCGCTACCGCCTGCGCGGCGAGCTCGGCCGCGGCGGCATGGCGGTGGTCTATCGCGCCGACGATTCGATGCTCGGCCGCGAGGTCGCGCTCAAGTTCCTGTCGGAGTCGCTGTCGGGCGATCCCGAGATGCGCGAGCTGTTCCAGCGCGAGGCCAAGGCGGTCGCCGCGCTCAACCACCCCAACATCGTCACGATCCACGACGTCGGCGTGCTCGAGGGCCGCGCGTTCCTGTGCATGGAGTTCGTCGAGGGCAAGAGCGTCGAGACGCTCATGACCGAGGCGCCCGGCCTGACGATCGTCGAGAGCCTGCGGATCATCGTGCAGGTGCTCGACGCGCTGGCCTACGCCCACGCACGCAAGATCATCCACCGCGACATCAAGCCCGCGAACATGATGCGCACGCCGTCGGGGCTGGTGAAGCTCATGGACTTCGGCCTGGCCAAGTCGATCGCCGATGGCACCAAGCAATCGGTGGTCGCCGGCACGCCGATGTACATGCCGCCCGAGCAGCTGCGCGGCGCCGAGGTCGATCACCGCGCCGACCTGTTCGCGATCGCGGTCTCGCTCTACGAGCTGCTCACCGGCCACGCGCCGTTCGACGGCATGGAGCGCAACGGCCCGCCGCCGCCGCCGTCGACCCACGTGCCGGCGATCCCGCCGGTGCTCGAGGCGATCGTCATGCGCGGCCTCGAGCTCGATCCGAAGCGCCGGCCGCAGAGCGCGGCCGAGATGGCGGCGCCCTTGCACAGCGTGCTCGAGGCGGTCGCGACCTACGCCGGCGGCGCGGTGGCGCCCGCGAAGGCCGCGATCGGCACCGCGCCGACGATGGTGCAGGCGAGCAAGGCCACCGTCGCGGCGGGCGCCGCGACCGGCAAGGGCACGACGGTCCTGCCGAAGTAGCGCTACGTCGCGGTTGGATCGTCGGCGCGCTTCGCCGCGCCGTTGGCGAACGCGAAGCGCGCGCCGGTGACGCGCTCGATCTGCTGGCCGGCGTCCTCCCAGCCGTAGGTGTACTTGCCGATGTGGCCGAGGCGCAGCGTGGTGTCGATGACGATCTTGTGGCCGGCCTGGCGCGCGCGCTCGCAGAACGCGTAGTCCTCGCCGAGGTACCAGTGGCTACCGGGCGGGCCGTCGGCGTCGGCGATCACCATCGGCAGGAAGTACGGCACCGTCGGCGACCCGAACTGCGCGTTGCACACCGGCAGCCCGAAGGTGCGGCGCACGTCGTCGTAGACCACGCGGTCGGTGTAGAGGAACCCGGCGCCGACGTAGCGCACGTCGTAGAGCCCGCCGGCCGCGCCGACCCGCAGCTCGGTCTGGCCGCGCTCGAGGTGGACCGCGAAGTCGCGCACGCCCTTCTTGGGATAGAGCCCGGCGACGATCGGCAGGCGATGCGCGCACAGCGCCGTCACCTCGACGGCGGTGAACGCGATGTCCGAGTCGATCCACAGGAGCGCGTCGGCGCCGTCGGCGAGCGCGGCGGTGGCGGCGTCACAGCGCGCGCGATCGACCGCGGCGGTGGTCGCGAACCGGCGGACCTCGTAGCCAGCGGCCTCGGCGTCGCGCAGCCCTCGCTCGCACGCCGGCTCGATGTGCGTGAGGTACGGGCAGAGCAGGATCGTGCGCGGCGCCATCAGCTACAGAAGCACGACGACGTGCCGGTGATGTTGTACGAGGCTGGCATCGCCAGCACGTCGGGCGCGCAGACCTGGCCCTGCACGAAGTAGGTCAGGGTGTCGCTGCCGCTGCACGGGCCGAGCGTGAACAGGCCGAGGTTGTGCGTGATCGTCTCGCCGCCCGCGACGATCGACGACGGCGAGAAGAACGACTGCGTGAAGTGGCTGGCGCCGCCGGCGGAGAGCGTGGCCGGCGCGTTGCCCGAGTTGTGGATGAACACCGCCGCCGGCGCGGGGCAGCTGCCGTCGGTGGTCGTGAGCGTGGTGGCGCTGACCGGCTGACCCGCGGCGTCGACGAACTCGAGGTTGGCACCGATGATCGTGCTGGTCAGCGCCACCGTCGGCGGCAGCCCGCCGCGGTCGGCCGTGAGCGTCAGCGTGCCGACCTTGGTCTGGCCGCCGCGATCGGTGCCGATGACCGCGCCCGGCGGGGTCAGCGCGATCGTCGCCGAGCTGTTCGCGGCGATCGTCAGCGGCAGCGCGGTCGCGACCTGGAACCCGCCGGTCGCGTCCGCGGCGGTGATCGTGACGTCGGCTGCGGTCACGTTCTGGATCTCGAGCGTGACCGCCGGCGCGGCGCCGCCGCAGGTCGCGGTGAACGCGAGGTCGGCCGGGAACGTGATCGCCGGCGGCACCGCGTCGATCACGACCGCGTCGATGGTCGTGGCGTCGGTGCTGGTCGCGTCGATCGACGACGCATCCGGGAACGAGGTGCCGCCGCCACAGCTGGCGGCACCGATCGTGGTCCACAGGACCGCGCTCAGGAACGGGGTACGGCTCATCGTCGGCGACGATACCACGCGCCTCCGGGCCGACGTACGCTCACCTTCGTGCCCCGCGCCAGCCTCGTCATCCCCACGCGCAACCGCGCGCCCGCGCTGGCCCGCACGCTGACCTCGTTCCTCGGCCAGCGCGAGCGCGACTTCGAGGTCGTCATCGTCGATGACGGCAGCGACGATCCGACGCCGGAGGTCGTGCGCGGGTTCGCGTCGCGGCTCGATCTGCGCTACCTGCGCAAGGCCCAGCGCGGGATCGCGGCGGCGCGGACCGCGGCGATGCGCGCGGCGCGCGGCGACGTGCTGGTCCAGACCGACGACGATCGGCTCGCGGATCCCGACTTCGTCGGCGATCACGTCGCCGCGCACGCCGCGGGCGGGCCGTGGATCATCGCCGGCGCGCAGCGCGCGGTGCTCGCCGAGTGGAGCGCCGAGGCCCAGCTCCCCGCGGATGCGGTCGCGACCATCGTCGCGCGCGATCCATCCCTCGCGCCTCGGTTGGGCGCGCCGCGCGCGGAGCTGATCTCGTGCGCGATGCTCGAGGCCGATCTCGCGGGCACGCTGGTCGCGCATGGCCAGGACGAGCCGTGGTGGCTCGCCGCCTCCCAGCCGATGGTCGCGCGCTACGGCGCCGACCTCGTGGGCTTCGCGTTCCCGTGGGCGCTGGCGATCGGCGGCAACACCTCGGTGCCGCGCGCGCTCGCCGAGCAGGTCGACTACCTCGACGAGGCCTTCGTCGGCTGGGGCCTCGAGGACACCGACTTCCACTACCGGCTGTGCCAGGCCGGCGCGCGGGTCCGCGTCCTCGACGGCGGTCGCAGCTACCACCAGCTCCACCGCCGCGGCCCCGAGCTCGGCCGCGAGTGGCTGCGCAACGCCGGCCGCCTGCTGCGCAAGCACGCCTCGGTCGAGCTCTGCATCTACATCGCGGCGCTGCGCCGCATGACCTCGATCACCGCGGCCAGCGAGCTCGCGCTGCTCGCGGCGCAGGCCGCGCCCGCGATCCAGGCGGAGCTCGTCGCGGCGCACCGCGAGCTCGTCGCGCTGGTGGCGTAGTCCGTCAGGTGTGCGGGAACAGCGTCGCGAGCCGCGTGACCACGTCGGCGTGGACGTGGCGGTTCGACGCGATCAGCCCGCCGAGCCGGCCGAGCTCTTCCTCGTCGTAGCGCAGCGCCGCGCCGCGGGTGTCGGTCAGCACGCCGCCCGCCGCGACCAGGATCGCCTCGGGCGCGCACGTGTCCCACGCCTTGCACTTGGGCCACGGGTTCACGTAGAGGTCGCGCTCGCCGGCGGCGATCAGGCACAGCTTCAACCCGACCGAGCCGATGTTGAGCTCGTCGGTCACGCCGAGCAGCTCCTTGACCCGATCGATCGTGTCCGAGCGGTGCGACTTCGAGGCGACCAGCCGGATCGCGTTCGGCTCGCGCACTGCCGAGACCGCGAGCGGGTGGGGCGCGCCGTCACCGTCGGCGGTGAACGCCGCGCCATCCGCCGCCCAGAACGCGCGGTGCGAGGTCGGCTGGTGGACCACGCCCACCACCGGCACGCCGTCCACGCACAGGCCGATCATCACCGCGAAGCCCTCGCGGCCGCGGATGAAGTCCTTGGTGCCGTCGATCGGATCGACGTACCAGCAGCGGCGCGCGGTCAGCCGCGCCGCCTGATCGGCGCGCTCCTCGGAGATGACGACGTCGTCGGGGAACGCGGCGATGAGCCCGTTGACGATCAGGTCGGAGGCGGCGCGGTCGGCGATCGTCACCGGCTCGTCGCCGGGCTTCATCTCGACCGCCAGCAGCGAGGCGTCGCCGCCGCGCAGCTTCATCACCAGGTCTGCGGCCTCGCGCGCCAGCGCGCGCGCGACTCGCAGCTCCGCGGCGTGCGCGCCGCTGTCGTCAGGCATCGTCATGCCGCGATCAATAACATCAGAAGTTGCCGTTGCCCGCAGGCCAGAGGATCTGCTTGACCTCTTCCAGCGTCGCCACATGGCGGCCGGCCAGCCCGACCATCTTCGCGGCCTCGGCCACGAGGTCGCCGTTCGACGAGGCCATCTCGCCGTTGGGCAGGTAGAAGTTGTCCTCGAGCCCGACGCGCACGTCGCCGCCGAGGGACAGGGCCGCCATCGCCAGCGGCCACTGGTCGCGGCTGATGCCGATCACCTTCCAGCGCGAGCCGGCCGGGACCTGGTCGGCCTGGAACGCGAGGTGACGCGCGGTCGCCGGGATGCCGCCGAGCACGCCCATGATGAAGGAGAAGTGATAGGGCTTCTCGATCAGGCCCAGGCTCGCGAGCACGCCGTGCGAGTTGACGTGGCCGGTGTCGAAGCACTCCATCTCGGGCTTGGCGTTGTGCTCCTTCATCGCCTTGGCGAAGCCGAGGATGTCGTCGAACGAGTTCGCGAACACGAACTGGAACGCGAAGGTCTTCTTCGACTCGCTCCACTTGGCGTAGTTCATCGATCCCATGTTGAGCGCGGCGATCGCCGGGCGCAGCGACAAGTGATCGACGCGCGAGGTCATCGGGCCCGCGCCGCCGGTCGACCAGTTGATCAGCACCGGACAGCGCGCCTTCACCTCGCGCTGGATCGCGGCGAAGGTGTCGCGCGACCAGGTCGGCGAGCCGTCGTCGTTGCGCGCGTGGATGTGCACGATCGCCGCGCCGGCCTCGTACGCGCGCCGCGCCTCCTCGGCGATCTCGACGGGCGTGTACGGGATCGCGGGGCAGTGCTTCTTGGTGGTGACCGCGCCCGTCAAGGCGCACGAGAGAATGACCTTGTCGGCGTTGCTCATGGATGCAGCGTCGCGATCGCCGACGTTCGTGTCAAGCACCGTCGCCGAACGCCCACGCAGGAAGCGCTGACAGATCGTCGAACACGCGCGCCTTCTCGCGTTGCCCCTGCAAGTAGTCGAGCTCGTACTGCGGCGTGAGCGGGTTTCGCCGCAGCCCGACGCGCGCGCCGAGCGACAGCGGCATCGCGAGATCGAGCTCGAAGATGTCGCCGACCACGATCAGATCCGCGAAGGTCGCGCCGTGCGCGGCGACCACCGCCTGCAGCCGCTCGTAGTAGAAGCGGCGCTGCGTGAGCACCGGCCGCGCGAGCCCGGGCAGCGTCAACGTCGGCGCGGCGCCGGGCAGCGCCCACGCCTCGTCGACCTCGAACTTCTGCGCGTTGCCGCGGACGTGATCGCGCAGCCAGCCGATCTGTGGATCGCCATCGGCGAGCCGCGCGATCTTGGCCTGCACGTGGCTGGTGCCCGAGTTGGTGACGACGTAGACGCGATCCTGGTGCGGCGCGAGCGCGGCGATCAGCGCCTTGGCCTCGGGCCGGAACACCGGGTGATCGATCGTGAGCTGGTAGTTCGGATAGAACAGCAGGTCCATCACCCGGCTGCGATCGAGCGGATCCTTGATCGCCTCGAACGCATCGAGCACCGCGTGCGCCATCGGCACCATGCGCAGGTACGGATCGACCGACGCCGGCGCGACGAGCTTGCCCTTCCAGAGGTAGCCGTGGGTCGCGGGCGCGTCGATCGCGGCCTGCGCGGCGTCGGCGGCGATCGCGCGGACCCGCGCGCGCTTCTCGGCGGCCGCCGCCGAGGTGTCGCTGGCCGGCGCGCCGATCAGCGTGTCGAGGTTCTTCAGGTAGCCCTCGACGAACGGCGGGCCTTCCTGCTCGGCATCGGTGAGGGTGCCGTCGAAGTCGAGGACGAGGATCGGGCGCATCGAACCCTCTCTATGCCACGAAAGCGGGGGCTACTTCGAGCGCTGCTCGTACACGCCGTCCCAGTCGTCGCCCGGCGGATCCGCGGCCAGCTCCCACGCGCGCGCGGCCAGGGTCGCGGCCGCCGGATCGTCGGCGAAGGCGCCGAAGCGGGTGGCCGCATCGGCGAAGTCGCGGCGGCGATACGCGTCGAGCGCCGCGTCCCAGGCCGCGCGATCGAAGCGCTGCGCGCGCGGGCTGCCGGTCGCGCCCAGCAGCTCGAAGACCGCCGCGGCGCCGTCGCGGCCCTTCACGCGCACCCGATCGAGCTCGCGGAACACGAACCCGACCGCGGCGGTCGCGGTGCCCGGGCCGACCAGGATCGCGACCCCGAACTCCTTGGTCAGCGCCTCGAGCCGCGATGCCAGGTTCACGGCGTCGCCCATGACGGTGTAGTCGAAGCGGGCCTCCGAGCCCATGTTGCCGACCGCCATCGCGCCGGTGTTGATGCCGATGCCGATCGCGATCTCCGGGCGCCCGGCGGCGCGCCAGCCGGCGTTGAGCGGCGCCAGGCCCTCGATCATCGCGAGCGCGGTCGCGCACGCGCGGGTCGCGTGATCGCTCATCTCGAGCGGCGCGCCCCACACCGCCATCACCGCGTCGCCGATGTACTTGTCGAGCGTGCCGTCGGAGTCGAGCACGAGCTTGGTCATCGGCGTGAGGTACTGGTTGAGGTAGTCGACCAGCGCCTCGGGCGCGAGCGACTCGGCGATGCGCGAGAACCCGCGGATATCGGAGAACAGCACGCTGAGCGTGCGGCGCTCACCGCCCAGCCGCGCCAGCTCGGGGTGCGCGAGTACGCGCTCGACCAGCGTCTTGGAGACGTAGCGCCCGAACGCCGCGCGCAGCTGCGCCTTCTCGCGGCCCTCGGTGGCGAGGCCGACCGCCTGCGCGACGATCGCGACCGCGAGCACCGCGACCGCGGGCGCCGCGGCCTCGAGCAGGTGGTGCTGCGTGAACGCGACGTAGCTGACCGCGAGCCACGCGACGATGAGCGCCGCGGCGAGCACCGGCCCGAGGTACGCGCGCCGCCGGATCCGGCGCAGCTGCATCGCGGTCACCAGCCCGCACAGCGCGACCAGCGCGAGCAGTGACACCGCGCGCGACGGCGGCGGGAACAGGCTGTCGGTGAGCACGTTGTCGGCGAGCGTCGCGTGCAGCTCGACGCCGTCGCCGTGCGGATCGAGCGGCGTGGCGACCTTGTCCATCGCCGCGTACGTCATGCCGACGAACACCAGCTTGCCGGCGAGCGCGTCCTTCGGCGCGGCGCCCGACAGCACGTCGGCGGCCGAGATCCGCGTGAACGCCGGGTTCGCGCCGCGGAAGTCGAGGTGGACCGCGCCGCCGGGCTCGACGGGGAGCCGATGGCCCGCGGCGATGAGCGCGTCGTCGCCGACCACGTAGCTGGTGTCGCCGGGGGCGCCCAGCTCGGCGAGCGCCACCGCCAGGCCGAGCGGCAGGTAGTAGTGCGTGCCGAACTCGATCACGAGCGGCACGCGGCGGATCACGCCATCGGGATCGATGAGCACGTTGACCGCGCCAGCGCCGACCGCGCCCCTGGCCAGGGCCGGCATCGTGACGTTGACCGCGAACGCCGACGGTGGCGGCGACGACGACGCCTGCGCGACGACCTCGCCGTGGCGCGCGCGCTCGAGGCCCGGCGGCTCCGGCGGCGGCCGCGTGGGTAGATCCTCGCGGCGCTCGATCAGCCGGAAGTTGGCGCCGAGGTAGATCGTGCCGGCGTGGGCGATCGCCGCGGCGAGGACCTCGTCGCCGCGCAGCGCCTCGGCGATCTCGGCGACCAGCAGATCGTTCGGCGAGGGCGGGGCGGGGAGGTGGGCGGCGGCGTCGCGGACCTTCGCGGCAAGCGGCCCGTCGAGGATCACCTCCGGCGCCGAGAAGAAGAAGTCGAGCGCGATGATCTTCGGGTGATACGCCGCGAGCGCGTCGAGCAGCCGCGCGTAGCCGCGCCGGGTCTGCAGCACCTCCGGCGCGACCCGGCGGGTCTCGTCGTCGAGGCCGACGATGACGATCCGCGGATCCGCGGGCGCCGCGCCGCGCAGCAGGAACCGCGCGTCGACCGCCGCCCGCTCGAGCCGGTCGAGGCCCGGGATGCGCCACCACCGTCCGTGGCCGAGCCACAGCAGCGCGCACGCCGCGGTGGTCAGGGCCGCCGCGATGAGCGGCCAGTTGCGACCGTGGGCGCGCGCCATGCGCCGACGTTACCCTGTCGGGGACGGCGCGCGCGCCGTTCGCGCGTTCAGTTGCCGAGGATCGCGCCGCAGAGCGCGTTGCCCGGGCAGCAGATGTCGTGGCCGCCGGCCTGGTCGGTGTGGAAGCACACCTTCGCGCCGTGCGACGGGTAGTAGTACGCCCAGAAGAAGCACATCTCGTCCTTGGCGCTCTCGCCGAAGCCGGTGTCGACCGCGCCCGGGGCCGTGTTGTCCCAGTCGCACTGGAACTTGAAGCCACCGCCCGCGGGCACCTGGAACGGCGGCGCGTGGTTCACGGTCTCCGGCTCGCTCCACATGAAGTTCGCCGGCGCGTAGACCGAGGTCCCGGTGTCGCTCGCGTTCGCCACCGCGTTGACCGTGACGTTGGTGCCGAGGTGGTGCTCGTGGCCGGTGATCGCGAAGAACTTCGCGTCGGCGTACTCCGCCGGCAGCGGGAAGTAGGCGGCGAGGCTCTTCTTCTGGCCAGCCGGGATGTTGATGTCAGGCGAGCCGATGAACAGGAACTCCGCCTCGTCGTGGAACGCGGTGTCCGGCATCGTCGTGAACTCGGCCGTCGCGGTCAGGGTCTGCACCGCGTCGGTCGTGTTGATGAAGTGCATCTCGAGCCGGACCTGCTGGTTCGCGGCGAACGAGTAGCCCACGCCGTCGGGGAGCGTCAGCGTCTCCTCCTTCTTCTGCGTGATCATCAGCGGCGACCCCTTGGTCGGGTCGAGCGTGTCGGTGAACGGCGAGCACGGCGTCGGCGTCGTGTTCTCGGTCGCGCCGGTCACGCGGTAGACGATGAGGTGGTGCGACGAGTCACCCAGCACGTTGTGGAACGAGTGGATCTTCACCGCCGTCGCGTTGTCGAGGTGCGTGGTGATGCACTGCGTGTCCTCGTCGCCCGGGTTGACCGTCACCGGCCCCCACGTCACCGTGTACTTCGAGCTGCCGCCTGGCGCCGCGTCGATCGCGCTCACCGGCGCATCGGTACTGCTGGTTGTTGAGCCGCCACCACAGGCTCCCGCCGCCGCCGCCATGATCAGGACAAGACAACGCTGCCGCATGAATTCCCTCCGGGGCCCGCAGTATCCGCGAGCCGCCCCCGCGGTTGCCACTGCTTACCGCTGACCGCGGCTGGTTCCGCGGCGATCCGCACGCGGGCGATGTAGGCCCTCGCGCGACGATGACCGCCTCGCCGCACGATTTTCGCAGCCCACGCCTTGACCCTGGCCGCTGCGCGTGGCATTTACCGCTGCACCTGAGGCGACTCAGGCACCCTGATGCGGGGTGGAGCAGCCTGGTAGCTCGTCGGGCTCATAACCCGAAGGTCGCAGGTTCAAATCCTGCCCCCGCTACGACTGTGTATCTACGCGGATTCCCTGTTCGGGATTCCGCGTAGTGCCTTTTTCGGCTCCCGCTTTCGTCGATCACGACGAGCGGCAGCAGGTCGCCCTCGGCGACGACCTCACCGGTCGTCGAGGGGCCCACGCGGATCGCGCTGTCCTTGAGCCAGCGCCCGAGCCGCGCACGTCCCGCCTCGGGATCGTGCGCGAGCCGCGCGTCGAGATCGATCACCTGCGCCAGCACGTCGTCAATCGACGGCAGCCGCAGCGGCTCGCCCGCGGCCGCCTCGAGCGCGGCGATCTGCGCGCGCTCGTCCTTCGCGTACGCGTCCAGGTCGCGCAGCGTGGTCACCACGTACTCGGTGCGGTCGCCGCTGGCGATGAACTCGACCAGCCCGCGCATCTTGTCCTCCGCGCGCCCGAGCCGCGCGCGCCGCTCGGCGAGCTCGGTCGCCATCGACTGCTCCACCGCGCCCAGCTCCGCCGCGATCCGCGTGCGGATGTATGCGAGCCCCTCGGCGCTCGTGAGCCGCTCGGTGATCGCCGCGAGCACCTTGCGCCGGACGATGTCCTCGCGCACCGAGGTCCAGTTCGCGCAGACGCCCGCGCCCTTGCTCCGGTTGGCCTGGCACCGGTAGTAGCGAGCGCTGGTGCCGCCGTGCATCGTCATCGGGCTCGCGCACTGCGCGCACACCAGCAGCCCCGACAGCAGGTAGGGCGCGCGCTTGAACGTCAGCCCGCCCTTCGGTCCGCCCTGAGCGTACTTCGCCTTGGTCGCGGCCAGACGCGCCTGCACCGCGTCCCAGAGCGACGCGTCGATGATCGCGAGCTCCGGGCGCGGCTGCACGATCACCTCGGCGGCCGCGCGCGGTCGCGGCACGCGCCGGTTCGTGCCTGGCACCTTCACCCACTGCCGCTCCTTGAACCGCCACACGCCCGCGTACCGCTCGTTGTAGAGGATCGCGCGGATCGTCGACGCGCCCCAGCCGAAGGCCGTGTGCCGCGTGCCGACTCGCGGCGACGGGATGCCATCGCGGTTGAGCCCGTGGGCGATCGTCGCGAGCGAGCGACCATCGCGCGACCCCTCGAAGATGCGCCGGATGATCGGCGCCTCGCCCTCGTGGATGGCGATGCGGTTGCCCGAGCCATCGGCCGCGGGCAGCGTGTGGTAGCCGAACGCGACGTTGCCGGTCGCGAACCCGGCGAGCGCGCGCCCCTCGAGCCCGCGCAGCGTCTTGTCGCGCAGGTCGTCGAGGTACATGTCCGAGACCAGGCTCTTGACCGTGAACGACAGCTTCGCGTGCTTCGCGCTGGTGTCGATGCCATCGGCGACGCCGAGCAGCGGCACCTGCGCGAACTGCAGCCGCTTGAAGATCAGCGCCGAGTCGGCGAAGTCGCGCGAGATGCGCGACATGTCCTCGGTGACGATCGCCTTGATGCGGCCGGCGGTCACCGCCGCCATCAGCTCCTCGAAGCCGGGCCGCTCCATGCTCGCGCCCGAGATCGCGCGGTCCGCGAACACGTGCGCCTTCGCGGCGTCGCCGCCGGCCTGCGCGATGAACTCGCGGCACCGCCGGACCTGGTCTTCTATGCTGCGCTCGGTCTGCAACGTCGACGAGAACCGCGCGTAGATGCCGACGGGGCCGGACTGGATGGCTGGATGCATGATCGGATCGCCTTGTGGATGAGGTAGTCGAGCAGCTCGACGTCGGCGGAGGTGAGCGAGGTGGGCGGGGCGGTCCCCGTGGAGACGGCCGCGGTCACTGGCGCATCGCCAGGAGGATCGACCGATCGATCCCAAGGTTGCGCGTGGGCCCGCTGTTCCCGCGTGCGCTGCGCCCGCTGCGCCGTTCGCGCCAGCCCATCACGCCGTGCCGATCGCCGTTGCCAGTTTCTGCCGATGCCGTCATGACCGCTCCTCGTTCGACCAAGGGCAGGGCTGCGCGACTCGCAGCCCCATACTGACTACTGGCGACGACTCGGCCCGATTTACTGCGATCCCTGTCGAATTCGACCTCGGCCTGTCGTTTTTCTCGCTGGGGGCCGGTCCCCGCGGCGCGCACCAGCGTGCAGAAGCGAGGCGTAACTCGGCGAAGTCTCGTTCTCGGTGACGCTGCAGGAATGGTGCAGATTAGCTGCGAACTATGCCCCCAGATATCCTCCGGGACTTTCCCCCGAGAAACCCGGGGCTCCGTCGACGTTGCCCGCCGAACAACCCGCATTTTGCGTGCGGGATATCCTTCGCGCACGCGGAACAACATCGCGCGCGCACGCGTTGGGCCGACAGCGCAGCGTGTTCTGGGAGCGCGCCAGCGCTTCCGCTCGCGCGCGCAGGTCTCACACCAATCAAGGAGTCCTTCATGGCTGGACAAGGTGGCAAGGGTGGCAAGGGTTCAGGTGGTTCTCCCAGCCCAGGCGGGAAGCCTGGCGGCGGAGGCGGATCGGCAACTCCGCGTCCACCGAACGGACCGAGCACGACCCCCAATCCGTCGGGCGGCGGGCGAGGGAACAACCCGCCGGCGAAGTAGCGGCTCCGAGCGCGCGGCTCGGGGCAACGCGCGTCGTGAGCCGCCTCTCACGCTGGTCTTACGCCGGCGTTCACATGCCGGCGTGAAATCGCGCAGGTCGGAATCACGGAGGGCTGCCGAGCAAGGCGCCCGTCGCGGTAACCTTCGGCATGGCGAGCCGGCGGCGATGAAGGTCTGCATCTGTGGCCACTCGAACCCTGGGGGGGCGCGCTTCTGCGGTCGATGCGGCCGCGTGTTCGGCGCCGAGGGTTCGGCTGACCTCGATACCGCGGCAACCGTTGTCGAGCTTCCGCGCTTCGGCGACCGCGTCGCGCGATCGGCGGGGAGCGAGGCTGCGGACAGCCTCGAGATGCGCCCCCGGCGCCATCCGGCTCTGCCGTACGTAGGCGCAGGCGCCGTGGCGCTCGCGGTTGGGGTCGCGTTCTACCTGGCGAAGACGTCGAGCGGCGATAGCAGTGCGCCGCCAGCGCCACGCACCGCGGCAAGCGTCCTGCCGCCGGGCGATGCGCAGACCGCAGCCGAGGGCTACGACTGGGTTCCTCCGTCGTCTTCGCGGACTCCCACGATCGTGATCCCTACACAGTTCGCGGTGACCGACGCGAACCTCGGGTGTCCGTTCGACGCGAAGTTCACGCCACTGTCTGGCCCCGATGGGGTCTCCCTCTTCGCCCCTGCCGAAGCTCGGCACGTGCAGGTCGACGCGATGGAGAAGCGCTTCGAGGAGCTTCGTTCGGAGGAACAACTCGACGCTGGTGTGAGCTACCTGCTCGCGTCGGGCGGCGCTCGCTACAAGGCCACGCATCGCTATCGGGTGTATC
>JAIOQA010000120.1 GCA_021413675.1 Deltaproteobacteria bacterium
CGCCGGCGCCACCGACGCCGGGCACGCCGAGCGAGGCCGCGTCGATCCGCATCGTGCCGCCGACCTTCGGCGGCGGCGCATCGCCCATGCCCTGCATCGGCGGCCGCGCCTGATGCGCCGGCACCAGCGGGCCGTCCTCGATGTACCGGATCCAGATCGATCCGCACTGCACGACGTCGTTGTGGGTCAGCGCCTGCTTCGCGACGCGGTTGTTGTTGACCAGCGTGCCGTTGGCCGAGCCCTTGTCCTCGATCACGAACCGGCCGCCTTCGAGCCGGATCTGCGCGTGGAGCCGCGAGACCATCCCGTCGTCGGTGCGGATCGCGCATTCGAGCGCGCGGCCGATCATGACCGTGTCGGTCGGGTTCAGGTCAAGGGCGCCCTCGCGTCCTTGGCTGTCGCGAAACATTACGCGTCCACCCATGGGTGCTCACCATCGTACCCGACGACTTCGTCGGGAGGCTACTTACCGTCTGGTCTCAGTCTCGACGGAACACCATCTCGGTGTTGCCGATGCGAAGCAGGTCCCCCGGTTGGAGGGTCTTCTTCGCCATCTTGTGACCGTTCACGTACACGCCGTTGGTCGATCCGAAATCGGCGAGCTCGTACTGCGTGTCGATGCGGCGGATGCCGGCGTGCTTGCGCGAGACCGCGGGGTCAGCGAGCACCACGGTGTTGCCCGCGACCGAGCCGAGGGTCGTGACCTCCTCGGCGAGCGCGATGGTCTGCCCCTGCAGCGGGCCCATGATGAAGTCGAGGCGCGCGGCCGGCGTGAAGCCGCAGAACATGCACTTCTCCCAGGCAGGCAGCATGCTGCGCCGACACTGGGGACAGGTCCGCGGCGCCTGCTTCTTGCCGCCGCGGGCCATCAGGACGACCACGATCAGCAGCAGCAGCAAGCCACCGCCGATGAGGGCGACGAGGACGGGGGTATCCATGGTGACGGGGGCCGCCGCGCGCGGGCGGCCCGCGAGCGGCAGGCTCGGACTAGATCGTCGTCTTGAACTTGAAGTTCGTCTTGCCCATCATGATCACGTCGTTATCGACGAGCTCGTGGGTCGACGTGCGCTGCTCGTTGACCAGACAGCCGTTGGTCGAGCCACCGTCCTTCAAGATGAACCCCTGGGGGGTGGCGAGGATCTGCGCGTGCTCGGTCGACATGTAGCCATCGTTGATCACGACGTTCGCGGCACCGCCGGTGCCGATGATGGTCGGCCCGCTCTTCAGCTTGAAGGTCTGGAACTGATTCGGCCCGTTGAGCGGGACCAGCCAGCCGACGATCGGGAAGCCATCGCCGTCGCCGCTCGCGAGGTTCACCATCATGGTCTTCATCGGGCCTGCGGGCGCGGGTGGCGGCGGTGCGGCGACCGGCGGCGGCGGCGCGGCCACGACCATCGGCGGCGGCGGCGCGACCTTCTTCTTCGTGACCACCGCGACGAGCACCGCGATGAGACCGATGCCGAGGACCGACCCGAGGATGATCCACAGCCACGGCAGCGGCTTCTTCTCGACCGGCGCGTTCCAGATCGGCACCAGCGCGACCGTGCCGGCGTCGTTCTCCTCCTGGTCGAGCTTGAGCGTGAACTGGTGGTCCTTGCCGTCCCACGTGAACCCGACCTTGTTCTTCACGTCGTAGCCGGGGAACGTCACGTAGTAGCGGTTGTTGATCGACGCGATGATCGCCGCGACCTGCGCCGCGATGTTGTCCTTGCTGTTGGCGGTCTTCACGCCGGGCGCGAGGCTCTTCACCACCGACTGATCACCGTCGAAGCCGTCGACCTGGTAGAACACCGCGTAGACGTCGATCTTGTTCGACTCGAACTGCTTCTTCAGCTCCTTGAGCTGCTCCTTCGCCGCGTCGGCGTTGGTGTCGGTGCCGTCGCCGATGATGATGAGCACCTTGCGCACCGCGGTGACGCCCTTGAGATCGGCGAACGCCTGGTTCACACCGGCGACCAGCTCGCGGGTCGTGACCCCCTGGTAGTCGTTCAGCGAGCCGAGCGCGCCGCCCGACAGCGCGGTGAGGTCGCCCATCGGGACCTTCACGACCGGGCTGTTGCCGTAGACGATGAGCTCGCCCTTCGAGCCGGGCGGGCCGGCGTTGGTCGCGGCGTCGATCGCCGGGCCGATGGACTTGAAGACGCCCTTGTCGGCGTCGTCGGCCATGCCCATGAACAGCGCGTGGCCCTCGACGAGGAACGTGATCGCGAGGGTCTCGTTGCCCTCGGTGAACTTCTTGAGGCTCGTCGCCTTGATCGAGACCGGCGTCTTCACCGCGCCCTCGGGCGGCTGGACGAGGGTGAGCTTGTCGACGGGCAGCGCCGGGCCGTCGATGATCGTCGCCTCGATGGTCGGCGCGTCGGAGCCGTCCTCTTTGGGCTCTGCGCCCGCGGGCGCATCGGACGCCTTGGTGGCGAGCCGGACCTCGACCGCGTACGCGTTTGTCCGGATCCCGGACAGCACGGTCAGCGCGGCGAACAACCCGGCGAGCGCGGGCGCGAAACGGTGGCGGCGAGCGGAGGTCGTCATAGGCTCTTGAACTTCACCAGGCACTTGCCGAACATGATCATGTCGTTGTCGACCAGCTCCTGCTTCTCGCAGCGCTGATCGTTGACGAAGGTGCCGTTGGTCGAGCCCAGGTCCTTCAGGACCCAGATGCCGCCCTCGGCCTTGATCTCCGCGTGCTTCGACGACATGAAGCCGTCCTGGAGCACGATCTGGCAGGTCGGATCCTTGCCGATGGTGGTCGCGGGCGAGAGCGTGAACAGCTCACCGCGCTGCGGCCCCTGCATCGGGATGATCCAGCCGAGCAGCTGCATCGTGCCGCCGCCGGTGGCGCCGGCGTTCAGCATGAACGCCTGCGTCTTCATCGGCGCCTTGGGCTTGTTGGCCGCGGCGAACGCCGCCTGCTGCTGCTCCGCCGCCTGCTTGCAGAACGGGCACCCGTCCCAGCTGGCGTCGAGCTCCTGGTTGCACTGCGTGCAGTGCTTCTTCTTGAACACCCAGATACCGGAGGTCCGGATCGGCGGGTTTGGATTGATCGCCGGCGGACCGCCGGGTGCGCCCGGTGGGGGAGCGCCTCCTGCTGCTTGGCTCATCTGATCTGCCGCTCCTTGCGCAGCGCCCTGCGCCGTACCGGCCATCGCGCCGGCCTTGTCCGCGTAGCCCTTGGCCTCGGCCCCGTACCCCTTGACCGCTTTCATCTCGATCTTGGCGTTGCCGATCGTCGACTTGACCCCGAAGATCTTGTTCTTCAGGGCGACGAACGGGGCGCCAATCGGTTTGAGGTATTCAAGGATCATGGGGTCCCGAGGGAGTGAGGTCGGCGGTCGAGAATACTAGCACCGTCTGTGGCGCGCTTCACAGCGCGCGGCACGTGACACGCGTGCGCGGCCCCGTCACTTCGGCTGGTAGACCCAGATGTGGAACATGTTCACGTCGCGACCGGCGGTGAGCGCCACCTGCTTGATGGTGATCACCGAGTCTGTGACGTGGTCGGCCGAGATCATCATGGGCCAGTTGCGCCAGCGATGGACGCGGTCGGTGCCCTGGCAGGCCACCACCGTGACCGGCTTGCCGTTCGCCTGGATCTCGATCTCGTAGTCGCCGTAGACGTAGTCCATCCGGCGCAGGATCACGACCGGGCGACCCGGCGTCAGGTTCATGATCTTGTACTCGGCGAAGCCGCCGACGTGCGCGCGACCGGTCGCCTCGATGGTGGTGCCATCGGGGTACTTGAGCTTCTGCCGCGACCGGTACGAGTCCTTGGCCTCCTTGATGTTGAAGGCGTGCTTGTCCTCGGACTCCTTGTTGAGGATGTCGATCTCGTCGACGAGCAGCCAGGTGAGACCGTCGAGATCCATCGACTCCTTGGGCGCCGAGAGCACCTTGACGCCCTCCCAGTCCTTGATGTCGGCGGCCTTGGGCGCCTCGGTCTTCTTCGGCTCGTCGACCTGGATGACGGCCTTCTCGCCGGCCACCGCGGCGGTCGCGATCTCGTTGGCCTTGGCCTGGTAGGCCATCATGTTCTGGTAGGCCTCGGCGTTGTTCTTGCCCTCGGCGAGCAGGCCGCGGAGGATCTCGACGTGGCGGCGGAAGTCGGAGAACTCCTTCTTCTGCGCGATCGTCGGGTGGTGGACGTCGACGTCGAGGGCCATCTCGCCCTCGCACTCCACGATCAGGTGGAAGATGTCGAAGACGTTCCGGAAGTCGACCAGGTTGGTCGAGTTCAGCATGATGGCGGTGTTGGTCGCCTGGACGACGTCGTGCGCCGAGATGACGCCGCGGCGCGCGTACTCGAGCGCGCCCTTGCGGACCTGCCAGAGCAGGCTCTCGAGCCGGAGCTTGAGCGCGGGCGGCAGGAACGAACCCGCGACGCCGGCCTTGGGCACGAAGCGCAGATCGATCTCGTTGGCGCGCGGGTCCGCCGGATCACGCGCGTCGCGGATCCGGTTGGCGCCCTTCTCCAGGTACACGCGGCACAGCTCGACCTCGCGCTGGATGTCGGGCTCGGTCTGCGAGACCTCGACCTTGCAGCTCTCGAGCACGCGGCGGTGGCCCTTGTACTCGAGGTTCTCCTTGTAGGCGATGAAGTCGGTGAGCTCCTCGTAGAAGCGGAGCACGACGTAGATCGTCTGCGGGAGGCGGAACTCCTCCGGCGAGATGTTCTTGATCGCGGCGTCGAACAGCACGAGGTCGTTGCCCTGCCCGTCGATCGCGTAGCCCGGCTGGATCTCGACCGACAGATCGCCGCGCGCGCGCGCGGCGACGCGCAGGTCGCCGGCGTAGCCATAGACCACGCCCGGCGAGTGCAGCATCTTGTTGCCGAGCTTGCGCTTCTCGATGTGGTACTTCTCGGCGTCGTTCCAGTCCTTCTCGGTGGTGAGGAACCCCTTGAAGAAATTGATGCGCTTGTAGCCTTGCTGCTCAGCCATGGTGAGTCTCCGGGTTCCTGGTCTTACGACTCTTCGCCTTCCACGACCTCGGCGCCGATGCCGATGCCAGAGCGGGTGCCGATCGCGAAGAACTCGCGCAGCTCGGCGTCACCCTGCTCCTCGTGGAACTGCAGGTAATAGTGGGTGTGGGCGGGCTTTTCCATCGTGATGATCTGATGGATGCGGATGACCATCTCGGGCGTGACGTCGGCGAACTTGATCGGCATCGTCACGACGAAGCAGTTGGCCAGGTTCACGGGCGGCAGGATCACCGAGTCGAGGCCGATGGCGGCCTCGGTCTCGACCCGGAAGCCCTTGAACGGCCACGTATTCTCGTCGATGGTCGGCTCGTGGCCCGTGAATAGCTTGAGGAACAGCGCGAGCGCGCGCTTGGTCCCGCGGATCCGGTAGAGGTCCACGGCCCGCTTGATGAGCGCGCGCTTCTTGGCCTCCGGCCAGTCGATGTCGAAGACGAAGGCCGTCCAGCCCGCGAGCCAGGTCAGGAACTCGGCCGGCGCGAGGTGCGGATCGTAGTAGTCGCTGCCGTGATCGAGGATGTCCTCGACCGATCCGAACATGTGCTCGAACAGGAAGCACATGTCGCGGACGACGTTGCGCCCGACCGCATCCGACCGGCGATAGATCGCAGGCAGGTGCTCCATCAGGCCGCGGCGTGCGATCCAGAGCGTGACCTCGACGCCCTCGTAGACCATCTGGCCGCGGCTCGGCCGCTGCTCCAGGATGGTGTTGGGCTCCTCGTAGCTCTCGCGGTAGAGGACCACGGTCTTGCCGAGCCCCGCGTTCTCCAGCAGGATCTGGCCCTTCTGGAGCGAGCGGCCGCCGACGTCCGGAACCCGGACGACGCGGCGAGTGTGCGGTTCGGCGACCATTACATGATCTCGTCGCGGACTTTCTCCGCGATGTGGACGTGGATGAGGAACGGCAGCTCGTCGTCGTCGACGCGGATGTGCTCCACGCCGACGTCGCGCTGCTCGTCGCGGATCTCGAGGGCATCCACGCCCTCGACGCCCGGCACTTCTTCGATGAGGTGCACGAGATCGCTCTTCAGGACCGGTCGGCCGAACTCCCAGCCGGTGCCGCCCTTGCCGCCGACCAGCGGGTGGAGGAAGCGGCGCAGCTTGAGCTCGATGTCGCGGCGCAGCCGATCGGAGGTGCCGACGGTGCGGCGCAGCAGCGTGATCTTGAGCGACAGGTCCTTGTAGCGCGGCCGGATCACGTTGAGCACGCTGCCGACCAGCTTGCGGTCGTCGAGGTAGCGCTTGATGAAGCGCAGCACCTCGTTCGACGGGATCAGCCGGCGCGTGAGATCCTGCTCGCGGGTCTCCGACTTGGGCAACACGACCAGCGTGACGTGGCCGCGGTTGGTGCGGTCGGCGACGCACTTCGCGCGCGCCAGCGAGGTCGAGGCCCGCAGCGCGAGCATCTCGTAGTCCTCGGCGGTCACCGCGCGATCACGGCTCTTGATCGTGTACGGCGCCCGGGCCTTGGCCTCGTCGACGCTCTCGCGATCGGCGCCGCCATTGGCGGGGATCGGGTTGGTCACGGTCTCGATGTACGAGAGTGCGCGGGTGAGCGAGGTGATGGTGTTGGCGTTGACGTTCGCCAGCGCGCCGCCGCCGACCCGGTAGCTCTTCGCGACGAGGCTGTTCTTGCCCTCGGGCGGGACCATGCCCTTGCGCCCGTCACCGAAGTTGATGATGCCCGTGACGTAGTCGATCATGTAGTGCCGGCTGCGCGGCCCCGACTCGAAGAAGCTCTCGACGCGCTTCCACCGGACCCAGCACTCCTGGCTCTCGGCGTTGTTGGGATCGACCGGCCGGATCGGGCTGTCGCCGAGGTCGGCGACATCCTCGTCGGTCGGCCGCTGCCGCTCGCGGATCTCGAGGATCTCATCCTCGAGCAGCGGGCCGTGCAGCAGCTTGACCGACTGCAGCGGCGAGCCGTCGGACGAGCCGAGGGTCTCGTCGAGGATCGTGATCTGGTTGTACGCGTCTACCGCGTTGGCCAGGATGCGCTTGATGCGCGGCGGCTTGACGAAGCCGCCCATCTCGAGGCGGGCGCGCATCCAGAAGCGCTCCTCGGTGAACTTCAGGCACTTCGCCCAGTCCTCGGGCCCGACGAAGTTGATGAAGCCCGAGCCGGTGAAGCCGATGGTCTCGTCCTGCACCGAGAGCGGCTCCCACTCCTTGCCACCCCAGTACTCCCAGACCACGCGTTGCTGGGTCTCCCAGGCGAGCTTCTTCATCGCCTCGTACTTGGTCAGCTCGGTGGTCGCGACGTCCGAGTCGTCGGACGGCAGCGAACCCAGGCCGAGCTCCTCCTCGAGCTGCAGGTAGAGCGAGATCTGGTCGTTCGGCAGCTTGTCCGGGAAGCCGACGTAGAAGGTCGGCGACTCGTCGCTGTTGGGCGAGAACGGCTGGAAGATCGTGAACTCGGTCCGCGCGACCTCGGTGATGTCGGTGAACTGGAAGTCGTTGAACGCCAGCGCGTGGCGGACGTCGCGGTAGTCCTCGCGGTACTTGAACGTGAGGCTCTTGATCGCCGGCGGCCGGAGCGGCCGGTCGTCCTTCAGGATCCACTTGTCGTTCTCGAGCGTGTACGTGCCGGTCTCGCCGTAGTCGCCCTTCTCGATGCGACAGCGGATCCAGCGCTTGACCTCGCCGTTGATGTCGAGGTTCTCCATGTCCTTCGGCCGACGGAACGTGACCGACCCCGACTGGCTGAGCGCCTTGGTGTCGTCGTGGAAGCCGAACTCGTCGCCGGCGCCGGGCAGCATGCCGCGAGGGTTGGTGCGGCCGAGGTGGCGCCACTTCTTGCCGTCGAAGTACTCCCACGCGAGCACCAGCTGATCGTTGGGCGCGGGCCGCGGATGCGCCGCGGGATCGGCGAGCATGAACTCGATCGCGATGTACGCGTCAGCGGTCTGCAGCAGCTCGTCGCACGCGAGGTAGAGCACGCAGTCGACCTTCGGCTCCTTGCCGAAGGGGAACATGTTCTTGCCCAGGTCGAGGAAGATGAACGCGTTCGAGTCGAGGTTGGCGATCGCGCGCTCGGGCGTCAGGCCCTCGCCGACGACCTCGACGCGCGCGCGGATCGTGTCGACCTCGGTCTCCTCGGCCGACTGCGGCACCTCGGAAAGGCGCCCGCGGATCCACAGGCCCTCGATGTCGTGCACCGCGGCGGGCTCGATCAGCAGCGGACCGGCGAACGCGACCTCGCCGCGATCGACCTCGAGCGGCGCCTGGATCATCTCGCGCCAGCGCGTGCCGTTCCAGTACTCCCACTCGAGCAGGCGCGCGAGATCGCGGTTGCCGCGCTCGGGGCAGCCCAGGAACACGCGCAGCACCGACGCCTCACCGGCGTTGGCGAACCGCGGATCACCGAGGTACAGGAAGCGCTCGACCCGCTGCGCACCGCCGAACACCTCGAAGCCGCCATCGACGTTCGGGTTGAGGAAGCGCGAGTTGTCCGAGTACGTGTCGTCGAAGTAGCTGAAGACCCGGTCGGGGACGATGTTGACGACGTTGAGATCGCGCGCGGTCTCGAACGTGACGGTCTCGTCCTCGGTGGCCTGCGGGGTCGACACCTGCGTGCCGCGCGGGACGCGCTGCTTGGTCGCGCCCTCGACCAGGCCGAACTGCAGGTACGCCTTGGCCGCGCGCGGCGGCCGCAGCTTGATGCCGAGCAGGTTCAGGAACGCGACGTAGTTCTTCTCGGGGACCTGGTTGAGCCGGTGCAGGATGAGATCGGTCATCCACGCCGCGAGCTCGATCAGCGTGATGCCCGGATCCGACGGGTTGTGGTTGGTCCACTCCGGCGCGTAGCGCGGGATCATGCCGACGGCTTCCGCGACGATGTCGTTGTAGGTTCGGTCGTCGAGCTTGGGCGGTGGGATCATGGGAGCGAACTCTCTGGTCTCGAAACGAGGAAGAAGGCGAGAACGGCCGTGGCGTCAGCGCGATGAGCGCGAGCTACTTGGGCGGCGCGCCTTGCTCCTCTGGAGTGCTGAGATAGAACGGGAACACGAGGTTCTTCGTGGCGTTCTTGCCGGCGACCACGTAGTCGATGCGGATGTCGAGGCGATTTGGCGCGTCGGGGTTGGCGAGCGCCTTGACCGTGACCTCGAAGAGCCGCGGCTCGAACTTGTAGAGCGCTTCCTCGACGTAGAACTCCGCCAGGGCCGCGGTGATCTCGTTGTTCGGCGAGAACATCAGGTCGTGGATCCGGCAGCCGAAGGTCGGGCGCATCAATCGCTCGCCCGGCGCCGTGCCGAGGATGATGAACATCGACTCGCGGACGCTGTCGTCGAGGCTCGACGAGCTGATGCCGCCGGTCAGGTTCACGGCGACGGGAAAGCGCCAGCCGCGACCGAGAAATGATCGGTCAGCCGCCATGCGCGTGGCTCCCCTCGTCGCGCCGCAAACTGCGGCCCGCGTGCGTGTCGTGCGTCATCAGCGTCCCCCCTGTCGCCGTGTCGCGATCGCCTGTGCGTCGATCGATTACGGCGTGAAGCGTCCTTGAATGAACTTGCCGCAACGACCGCACGAGATCCGGGTCTGGAACTCGATTTCCTCGACGGTCATCGGCCGTGCCTTGCAGTACGGGCAAACGAGATCATCAGGGCGTCCCGCCATGAGCTGGTCGAGGACATCCTGCCACGCGATGAGCGCTGCTTCTTCATCTCCCTCGTGCTCCGGCACAGCGGAATCCTTTCCCTTTCCGGCCCCTTCGCCGAACGTCGGTAATCCTATGGAAGGGGTGCACGTGCGGTCAACGGATGGGGCTCGGTTTCCGCGACCAGGCAACCGGAAAAGCCGGGCATGACGCGAGCGTGAACAGACCGCGTCGAGATGGAGCGCGCTGCGCCGCGCATGTGACGCGCGGGCGTGCGGATCTCGACGCGCAAGCGCCACCCGGAAGGCGTGAGAGCGCCGCAGCGAGGCTCCTCGCGGAGCCTCAGGTCGTGCCCTTGGGCCCCTTGACGTCGATGTCGAGCGTGACGCGCCCCTCGTCGAGCGCGTCGTCCTTGGCCTGATCGATCGCGCTCGACTTCGCGCGCTCCGCCGCCCCGAGGGGATCGCGCACGTCGCGGGTCCGGTTGAGCGCCTCGTTCTCGGCGTCGTGCACCTTGTCGCCAGGCAGCTGCTCGGCGCGTTCGACCTTGCGCTCGGCGACATCGAGGGTGGCCCGGGTCTCCTCGACCTCCTTGGGCTGATCGATGGTGACCGCCTCCTGCGTGTGCATCTTCGCCGAGTTCACCTCGGTCTGGACCTGGTTGGTCCGCGAGTTGACCTCTTGCTGCGCGATGCGCGACGGGTCCGCGGCCTGGCGCTCGCGCTCGACCGCGTCCTGCGCGGTATCGGCGCGGACCTCGGCCTGGCGCTGCGCGGTCTCGGCCGCATCGAGCCCGCTGGCGCTCTCGGCACCGACGACCGCGTGGCTCTGCGCCCGCGTCGCCTCGCCCTGCAGATCGGGCGCGCCGGACATGCGGGCCGCGCCCTCGACGTTGCCGCTCGCGACCGCGGTCGCGCGGCTGTCGGCGCCGACCGCGCCGGCTACGTCGCCGTTCGACGCCGCACGGGTGCTGACGCCGTGCTGCGCCGCCTCGTTGGCCATCCCGCTCTGGAGGCCGTCGGTGTCGCCGCGCGCTGCCGCGCCCGCCGCGCCACCCGCGTTGACGCCTGCCGCGTCGGTGAAGTCGCCGTGCGCGGCCGACTGCGCCTTGCCGACCATGTCCTCCGAGCCCGAGCCCGCGCTCGCGCGACCCGCGACGCCGCTGACGTCGCCGTGGGCCGCAGCCTGCGCGACCGAGGTCGTCTGCGGTCCCACGGTGCCCGCGGCCGCGCCACTGACGTCGCCGCGCGCCGCCGCGCCCGCGGCGCCCGTCGGCGCCATGCCGTCGACCTTCGCGCCGGCGACGTTCTCGACGCCGCGCGTGTCGCCGCTGACGACCGCGCCCGCCGCCATGTTGGCGTCGCCGCCGCCCGCGAGACCACCGGCGGTGCCGGCTGCGTCGCCGCGCATCGCGGCCGCGCCCGCGGGTCCGGTCGCCGACGTGGCGGCATCACTCGCCGACGCCGCCGCGTGGCCCGTGACCGCGCCGGTCGCGCCGGCCACGTTGCCGCTGGCCGCGGCGCCGGCGAC
>JAIOQA010000121.1 GCA_021413675.1 Deltaproteobacteria bacterium
TCGGTCTCCCTCGGTTCCGGCGACCTGCTACCCGGCGCTCCGACGCTTACCGGGACGGGACTTGCACCCGCTGGAGAAGCGCAGCAAGACACGTCCTGTCCCTCATCGGGACCATCGGCGTCGTCACGGCGCACCATGGCCGCACGATACAGGCGACCGCGCGCGCGTCGACGGCGAAGCGCACACGCCCGCCGCGATCCGGCTGACGATCGATCACATCCCGGGCACGCAGGTGACGGGCGATCAGGTCGACCGACCGCCGGGCGATCGGGACCCGCGCAGCGTCAGCTGGCGAGCGCGGCGCGGAGCTGCTGGCGCGCGCGGTGGGTGCGGATCTTCACGTTGCCGACCGACAGCCCGAGCTTGCGGGCGATCTCGGTCTCGGGCGTGTCGTCGGCGCGCATGAGCAAGACGTCGCGGTAACCGGCGCCCAGCCCGCTGAGCGCGCGGTGCGTGGCGGCCGCGCGCTCGCGGCTCGCGGCGACGGTCTCGGGGGACGGCGCCGGATCGCGCGCCTCCCAGAGCGACTCGGTTCCGGGATCGGTCAGCTCCTCGCGCGAGCGGCGCGCGCGGCGGAGGTGGCTCAGCGCGGTCGTCGACGCGATCCGGTAGAGCCAGGTGCGGTAGCGGGAGTCGCCGCGGAACGCGGCGCGGTGGCGGAACGCGAGCAGCAGCGCGTCCTGGGTCACGTCGGCCGCGTCCTCGTCGCTGCGCACGATGCGGCGCGCGACGGCGTAGACGAAGCCGCGGTCGTCGGCGCTGAACGTGACGTCGTCTGGGGTCGAGTGCTCGGCCTTGGGGATCCGCTTCGCGGCGAGGGACGTGGGCATAAGAGACCTTTCGAGGGCACGCGCACCGCGGAGCCGGGGAACTCCGAGAGTGGCGAGACAGGCACAGGCCGCCCGGCGAACGATTTATCGTTCAAATCGTTCATGACCGATATACTACGACCGGATTCGTTCAAGTCAACCGGTGATTCGAACAAATCGGTCAGATCGGCCATTGAGAGAGACCTGAACGATTTCGTAACCTGGTACCCGCAACCACCATCACACCGGAGATCGATGCGGTTGCTCTCCCCCCGAGAGCTCGCGGACGCCCTCGGCGTCAGCGAGTCGTCACTGAAGCGCTGGGCCGACGCCGGCAAGATCCACGCGTCGCGCACCGAGGGCGGGCACCGCCGGATCGCGCTCTCCGAGGCCGTGCGCTTCATCCGCGCGACGGGCGCGCCGGTCGTGCGCCCCGACCTGCTCGGGATGCCCGAGCTGGCGGCATCGCAGCAGGACAACATCGCGACCGACGATGGCTCGCTGCTCGCCCTGCTCCGCACCGGCGACGGCCGCGCGGTCAAGGGCTGGGTCATGGCGCGCTACCTCGCGGGCGCGTCGGTGGCCGAGCTGTGCGATGGCCCGATCCGCGCGGCGATGCACGCGCTCGGCGAGCTCTGGCACCACGAGGCCGACGGCGTGTTCATCGAGCACCGTGCGACCGACCTCGCGCTGCAGGCGATCGCGCACCTGCGCGGCACGTTCGAGCCCCCCGAGACGGCGCCGATCGCCCTCGGCGCCACGCCCGAGGACGATCCGTACATCCTGCCGTCGTTCATGGCGGCGGCGGTGGTCGCGGCCGCGGGGCTGCGCGCGGTCAACCTCGGCGCCGATACACCGGTCACTGCGCTCAAGCACGCGATCGCGCACCACCGGCCGCGGCTGGTGTGGATCAGCGCGAGCGCGCCGCTCCCCCCGGCGCGGGCGCGCGAGATCGCGACCTTCATCGCGAACCTCCCCGCGCCGATGATCGGCGTCGTCGGCGGCCGTCAACGCGGCGCCATCGCGGCCGCGTACCCCGGCGTGCGGGTCGTGGTGTCGATGACCGAGCTCGCCGCGATCGCCCAGCAGCTCGCGCCGCCGCTCGTCGAGGCGTAGCCGCGGCGCCGCGCGGTCACGCGTTCTGGCGATGCATCACGATCGACACGACGCCGAGGATGAGCGCCACGACGAAGGTGATGCGGGCGGCGCCCGCCGCGCTCACGGCGAGGCCGCTGAACCCGAAGAACGCGGCGACGATCGCGATGACGAAGAAGATCACGGCCCATCTGAACATCGGTGCCTCCATCTGAGGGAAGTCGTGTTCGGGGGCAGAATCACGAATCGTGCCGGGCGCCCGCGCGCGCATCTCGCGGACTTGCGCGGGCGGGGCCGGTCGCGCAGCGCGCGCAACCGCCACGCCGTGTGGCGCCAGCGCACGATCGGCCGGGGCGCGCTCAGTGCTCGTGCGTGGCGAGGAAGTGCTCGGCCTCGAGCGCCGCGGCGCAGCCCGAGCCAGCCGCGGTGATCGCCTGGCGGTACTTCTTGTCCTGCACGTCGCCGGCGGCGAACACGCCGGGGACCGAGGTCTCGGTCGTGCCGGGCGTGGTGATGATGTAGCCGGTCTCGTCGGTGGCGACCTGGCCGCCGAGGAACGCCGAGTTCGGCACGTGGCCGATCGCGAAGAACAGGCCGGCGGCCTCGATCACGCGCTCGGCCTGCGACTTGAGGTCGCGGACCCGGACCGCCTCGACGCCGTCGCCGCCGGTGACCTCGGTGACCTGGTGCGAGGTGAGGAACTCGATCTTCGGGTTGGCGCGGGCGCGGTCGAGCATGATCTTCGACGCGCGGAACTCCTCGCGGCGGTGGACCAGGTAGACCTTGGACGCGAACTTCGTGAGGAAGCCGGCCTCCTCCATCGCCGAGTCGCCGCCACCGACGACGAACAGCGTGCGCTTGCGGAACATCGGCAGCGCGCCGTCGCAGACCGCGCACGCCGAGACGCCCTTCTGCCAGAGCTCGCCGTCGCGGGTGCCGGGGATCTGATCGCGCTTCGCGGTCGCGCCGGTCGCGATGATGAGCGCGCGCGCCGCGCCCTCGCGCTCGTCGGTGGCGTAGCGGAACGGGCGGCGCGACAGGTCGACCTTGGTGATCGTCTCGGTGTGGATGACCGTGCCGAAGCGAAGCGACTGCGCGCGGAAGCGGTCGGTCAGCTCGGGACCGCCGATGCCCTCGGGGAACCCGGGGAAGTTCTCGACGTCCGTGGTCGTGGTGAGCTGGCCGCCGGCGGCGATGCCGCCCGCCATGAAGCCCTCGAACAGGACCGGCTTGAGCTCGGCGCGCGCGGCGTAGATCGCGGCGGTGTGAGCAGCCGGGCCGCTACCGATGATGACGACGTGGTCGACGTGGTCGGACATGAGGCGCGCACTTTACCGGTATGCTCCGGGGATGGCGATGCCGTACTGGCTCGAGCAGCTCGACCGCGCGCATCGGCGTCACGACGAGCAGATGCGCAATTTGTGCACAGCGACCCGGCGGGTCGCCCAGGGGAACTACGGTCAGGAAGATCAGGAGGCGATCACGGAGGCGGTCGACTACCTGCTGCGCGCGGTGCCGCGGCACTTCGGTGACGAGGAGGAGTCCCTGTTCCCGCGGCTGACCGCGCGCGTGCCGGACCTCGCGCCGGCGCTGGCCCAGCTCGCCGACGAGCACCGCACGCACGAGGCGCTGCACCTCAAGCTGAACGAGCTGTGGGCGCGGGCGAGCAAGGGCGACAAGGCGGCGGCGCGTGGGCTCGATGACGAGGCCCAGCGGCTGGCGTCCCTGTACGCGCGGCACGTGAGCGAGGAGGACGCGCTGTTTGCGCGGGTCGTGCAGGCGATCACCGAGGACGAGGACCGCACGATCATGGACGAGATGGACGCGCGGCGCGGGCGCGGGCCCGGCGGCGGTGGTGGCGGCGGCCGCGGTGGTGGCG
>JAIOQA010000122.1 GCA_021413675.1 Deltaproteobacteria bacterium
GTGAGGTGCCAGGTGGTGGGCATCACGACCGGCACGAACTCGAGATGTGCGCGGCGCGGATCGTTCGCCCAGCCATCGAACGCGCGCGCCGAGGCGAACGGATCGAACGCGAGGTTGCGAGCGGTCGAGTCTTCGCGATGCCGCCGCCAGTTGTTGAGCACGTAGGCCAGCGCGTTGCGGGTCTCGCGCAGCGTGCGCAGTGGCCTCGGGTGATAGCGATCCGCGAACACCCCGCCGCGGCGATTCGTGTGAACGTTGAACCGCCGCGCGCACGCGATCTGGAAGCCCTGCATGCCGCGCGCGAGCGACATGTGGCTCTCCGCCTCGACGATCAGGTGGACGTGGTTGCCCTGCACCGAGACGTGGCAGATGCGGAAGTCGCTGCGTCGGCAGGTGATCGCGAGGCCATGCCGGACCGCGAGCCAGCCCGCGCGCCGCCGCAGCTTGAGGCCCGGCCGCGCGCGGATGACGACATGGAGCGGATGGCGAGCATCGATCGCCGGCCGCACCCGATGCGGCTCGCTCGGCCGCGGGCCCCTGGCCTTCCGCCCCGAATTCGGGCGCTTGCCTCCCCGTGTACGCCACGGAAGCTCTTGCTGCACCTGCCGCGACATTGGTTGCGCCGATATACTATCACATCAGAATACGGGGGTCTAAACCGGATACGTCACTGACAGGGGTACAGATTGGGTTGATCCCTGACAGCTCGTTGCAGCGAGACTCCTGACATCGATGTGATGTTGTCCACGGTGAGGGTTGGCGGCGTCCGCGGCCCGGACAACCGAATCGCCGCTGCGTGCGGCCGTCGAGGCATGCCCTGGAGCAGCACCGACCCGGCCAAGGAGCGCATCAAGCTCGTCCTGGAGTGGGAGCGGCGCTGGGACGAGGGCGTTGGGCGGATGAACCTGGCCGAGCGGTGCCGAGAGTTCGGCGTCTGCCGCGAGACGGCCTACGTCTGGATTCTCAGGTACCGCGCAGCCGCGCACACGGGGCGTCGACTTCCGGGGCTGGTTCGTCATGAGCGACGGGCGGCGCTGCTACCCGCTGACGCTCCTCGACGCCTACAGCCGCTACCTGCTGCGCTGCGAGGCGCGCTCGGCGCTGGCGCGGCCGTTGACGTCGGCCTCGCTGCGGCTCGAGCGCCTCCGCCGGGCCGGGATCCGGCCCGCGGTGCGCCCCACGTCCGTCTCGCAGCCAGATTCCGGCCAGGTAGCCGATGTGCCCTGCCAGTTCGGCGCAGCGCTAGGTCGGGATGTGCGTGCGGACCTGCCCGCAGAGGCTCGTGGGCATGGGCTCACCGTCGCCGGCGCCGACGCCGAGCGCCCATTCCGTCGCCGCCAGATCGCGCGCGATGCGATCGATCGCCGTGTCGCTGCGATCGAGCGCGGCGCGGTTGCGCGCATGCCACGCCGCCGCGGGGTCAGGCGGTCGCGGGCTGCTTCTTCGCGGCGTAGGTCTCGGGCGCGAGGTGCGCGGCGTCGGCGAACCGGCGCTGCGCGAGATCGTGATCGCCGCGGGCCTCCGCGCAGCGCGCGGCGTAGTAGTGCGCGAACGCGCGAGTCGCGGGGCCGAGGCGGACGTCGCCGCTCATCTTGTCGAACATCGGCGCGGCGGCGGCGTGATCGCCCTCGGCGAAGCGGACGCGGGCGAGCGCCTCCTCGGCGAGCAAGCGCGGGCCAGGGCCGGCCATGCGCTGGGTCGCCGGGCCGATGCCGCGCTCGTACAGCGCGCGCGCGCCGGCGGCGTCGCCGCGCTCGACGAGGATCGCGAGCCGCGTGGTGGCGGCGAGCAGCTGCCACGCGGGCTTGAGCGCGCGCTCCTGCTCGGCGCGATCGAGCACCGCGGTGGCCGCGTCGAAGTCGCCGCGCTGCTCGTGGCCGATCGCGAGGTAGACCAGGAATGGCGCGCGCGAGCGCGCGAACATCCGACGCTCGACCTGATCGGCGGCGGAGGTCACCAGCTCGTCGGCCGCGCCGATCGCCGCCGCGCGACTGGCGTTGGCGTGAGCGCGGAGCTCGCGGAACGCCACCCACGTGAGGATCACGCCGCCGAACGCCACGCCGAGCAGGACCTTGGCCGTCCCCGACGGATCGCTGGCCTCGAGCAGGAACAGGTACGCCAGCGACATGATCACCGGCACCGCGTATGGCTCGACGACGGTGCGCAGGAACTTCTGCATCAGCGCCCTCGCAGGCCGCGCGCGACCTGCATCGCGAGCTCGAGCGCCTGCTCGTAGTTGAGGCGCGGATCGACGCGCGTGCGGTACGCGCGCTCGAGATCGATCTCCGACAGGCCGCGCGCGCCACCGACGCACTCGGTGACGTCCTCGCCGGTCATCTCGAAGTGCACGCCGCCGAGGTGCGACCCCAGCTCGGTGTGGACCGCGAAGCTCTCCTCGACCTCGCTCAGGATCTTGTCGAAGCGCCGGGTCTTGTAGCCCTGCGGCGTGGTCTCGGTGTTGCCGTGCATCGGATCGCAGACCCACAGCACGGTGCGGCCGGTGCGCTGGATCGCCTCGACCAGCACCGGCAGCTTGGCCGCGACCTGGCCGGCGCCCATGCGGTGGATGAGCGTGATGCGCCCGGGCTCGCGCTTCGGATCGAGCGCGTCGACCAGCGCGACCAGCCACTCCGGGTTCATGCCCGGGCCGATCTTGATGCCGAGCGGATTCTTGATGCCGCGGTGGAACTCGACGTGCGCGCCGTCGAGCTGCGCGGTGCGCATGCCGATCCACGGCATGTGCGTCGACAGGTTGTACCAGCCCTCGCGGCGCGGCACGCGGCGGGTCTGGGCCTGCTCGTAGTAGAGCGCGAGGCCCTCGTGGCTGGTGAAGAAGTCGACCCGGCGCAGCACCTCGGCGTCGACGCCGGTGATCGCGGTCATGAAGTTCATCGACTCGCGGATCGACTCGACGATCCGGACGTAGTCGGCGTGGTGGCGCGCGCCCGACGCGAACGAGATGTCCCAGTACTCCGGGTGGTGGAGATCGGCGAAGCCGCCGTCGGCCAGCGCGCGGATGAAGTTCAGCGTCAGGCCGGCGCGCTCGTACGCGCGCAGCATCAGCGTGGGGTCGGGCGTGCGATCTTCCTCGGTGAACGCCTCGCGGTTCACGAGATCACCGCGGTACGCCGGCAGGCTGACGCCGTTGCGGACCTCGCTGTCCGACGAGCGCGGCTTGGCGTACTGGCCCGCGATCCGGCCGATGCGCACGACCTGCTTGCGGGTGCCATGCACCAGCACGAGGCTCATCTGCATCAGGATCTTGAGCTTCGCGGTGATCGAGTCGGCGCGGCAGTCGTCGAAGTTCTCGGCGCAGTCGCCGCCCTGCAGCACGAACGTCTCGCCGCGTGCGGCGCGCGCCAGCTGGGTCTTGAGATCCTCGACCTCCCAGGAGGTGACGAGCGGCGGCAGCTGGCCGATCTCGGCGACCATGCGGCGCGCGGCTTCGGGGTCCGGGTAGGTCGGCTGCTGCGCGGCAGCACGGCCCTGCCACGAGTCGGGGGCCCAGTCGGTCATCGGCGCAATGTAGCGCACGCCAGCGCGCGTGGCGGGCTGACCGCGCCTCACGTACCATCGACGCATGGCGCTCCGCGCATTACCGGGTCTCGGGCGAGGCGAGGTCATCGCCGATCGCTACGAGATCATCGGCAAGCTCGGCTCGGGCGGCATGGGCGACGTCTACGAGGTCCAGCACCGCTTGCTCGGCCGGCGCTTCGCGCTGAAGCGGCTCGCGCCCGATCTGACGACCGACACCGCGATGGTCGAGCGCTTCCTGCGCGAGGCGCGCGTCGCCGCGTCGACCAACCACCCGGCGGTGGTCGAGGTCTTCGATCTCGGCTTCGCCGCCGAGGGCTGGCCGTTCCTGGTGATGGAGCGGCTGCACGGCGAGACCGTGCGCGCGCGCATGCGGCGCCAGCCGCTCGACGAGGCGCTCGCGATCCACCTCGGCGTGCACGTGCTCGGCGCGCTGGGCGCGGCCCACGCCGCCGGCGTGATCCACCGCGACATCAAGCCCGAGAACCTCTACCTCGTCACCAGCGACGCGCCCGCGCCCGAGGTCAAGGTCCTCGACTTCGGGCTCGCGCTCCTGACCGGCGACCGGACCGATCTGCGGCTCACGCAGTCGGGCGTCGTGATGGGCACGCCGCTGTACATGTCGCCGGAGCAGGCGCGCGGCCAGGACGTCGACCTCGGGACCGATCTGTACTCGCTGGGCGCGGTGCTGTTCGAGGCGATGGCGCACCGCCCGCCGTTCGAGGCCGAGGTCTACTCGGTGCTGATCGCGCAGATCCTCGAGGACACGCCGCCGTGGGACGCGCTCCACGCCTCACCCGGCATGCGCGCGATCATCCAGCGCGCGCTGGCCAAGCGGCGCGACGATCGCTTCCTCGATGCCGCCGAGATGCGCGCCGCCCTGCTGGATCTCGCCGACGCGCGGCTCGCGAGTCCGAGCACCGGACGACGCGCGATCGATCGCGCGATCGCGGCGATCGACGGCGGTGACGCGGCCGTGAACCCGAGCCTCCTGCCGGTGGCGCCCGCCGCGAGCCCGGTCCCGCCGATGCCGCGCGCGGCGCCGCCGCCCCCCGGGCACACCCTCCCGCCGCGCGGCGCCGAGGACGACGACGCCGCCGCCGACGACGACGAGCACTGTGACGCCGCCGACGACGACGTTGGACGACTGCGTGCATCGTTGCTCCGGTCACGGGT
>JAIOQA010000464.1 GCA_021413675.1 Deltaproteobacteria bacterium
GGCCTGCGGGTGCCGGCGCGCGCGATCGCGACGATCGACGCCGCGATGACGACCGCCGACCGCAACGACGAGCTGGCGGATCTGATCGCGCGCAGCCAGGGCGAGAACCTGGGGTTCGCGCTGCTCGCCGGCGCGCGCGACGCGACGCCGGCCGACGTGGCCGCGATCGCCGACGACACCGCGGCGCGCGTGCTGTGGCTCGATGGCCTCGTCGTCAACGTCGACCGGACGGCCGCGAACCCGAACGTGCTCGTGCGCGGCGGCGAGGCGTGGATGATCGATCACGGCGCGGCGCTGCCGTTCCAGTACGCGTGGGCGGCGGTGACCGAGGCGTCGCCGCGGCGGCCGACCCCGGCGCGGGCGCCGCACCTGTTCGCGGATCGCGCGGCGCGGATGCGCGCCATCGATGACGCGCTGGCGGCGGCGCTGCCGCGCGCGGTGCTCGAGGCCGCGGCGGCGCGGGTGCCCGATGCGCTGCTCGCGGCGCTGACGACCGCGCCGACGGCGGATCGGCTGGCGCGGATGCGCGCGGCCGACGTGGCGTTCCTGTGGACGCGGCTGACCGCGCCGCGGCCGTTCGTGAGCGCCTGATCGATCACCACGCGACCCGCGCGCCGTCGCGGAAGAACCCGCCGGTCGGCCCGTCGGGCGGCAGGGTCGCGGCCCACAGCAGGCTCGCGCCGCCCTCGTCGATCGATCGCGGCGCGCCCTGACCGCCCATGCGGGTCCGCACCCAGCCCGGGCAGGCCGCGTTGACCAGGATGCCGCGCGGCGCCAGCTCGGCGGCCGCGAGCCGGGTCCAGGCGTTGAGCGCGGCCTTGGAGATCCGGTAGGCCGACGACGGCCAGCCGGCCTTGGCGTGGGTCCCGGCGCGGACCTGGGCCAGGAACTCGTCGAGCGCGGCGCGGATCGAGGCGCGATCGCGCGGCGGGTCGAACCGATCGCGGATCGCCTTCGGGAGCCCGCCGAGCTCGCCCATCGCGCTCGACACCAGCACGACCCGGCTGCCGCGGGTGAGCCGCGGCGCGAGCGCGTCGACGATCGCGGTCGCGCCGGTGTAGTTGGTCGCGAGCGTCCGCGCGACCACGTCGGCGTCGAAGCCGTCGAGGGAGACCGCGGCGTTCGATACCAGGACATCGACCGTGCGCTCGCCGACGTCGGCGACCAGCCGCGCGATGCTCGCGGGATCGGTGACGTCGAGGGCGCGCGGCTCGACCGCCAGCCCGCGGGCCACCAGCGGCGCGGCGGCCGCGGGATCGCGCGCGGTCAGGATCACGTGCAGCCCGCGCTCGGCGAGCCGCGTGCTCACCTCGAGGCCCAGGCCGCGGTTGCCACCGGTCACGATCGCGATGCCGCTCATGGGGGCAGCCTACTGGCGGAGCGGTGGGCGCGCACGCCGCGGTCGGCTATCTTCCGCCGACGCGCGCGCCCGCGCCGGTCGCGCCATGACGGGGAGAACCACGATGCAGGACACCGCCTCGACGCTCATCGCTCACATGGCCGTGCAGCTCGGCCAGCTCGGCCGCTGGCTCGACAAGGCCGCCGCCTACGCCGCCGCCCGGAAGTTCGACGCTGACACGCTGCTCAGCGCGCGCCTCGCGCCCGATCAGTTCCCGCTCTTGCGCCAGATCGGCTCCGCCTGTGACACCGCCAAGAACTCGGTCGCGCGGCTGACCGGCAAGACCGCGCCCACGCACCCCGACGATCAGAAGACCCTCGCCGAGTGTCAGGCGCGCATCAAGGACGTGATCGCGTTCGTCGGCACGGTCTCGCCCGCCGACTACGCGAAGGCCACCGAGGCCAAGATCATGTTCCCGTGGATGCCGGGCAAGTACCTCGCCGGCGCCGACTACCTGGTGCAGTTCGCGATCCCGAACTTCCACTTCCACCTGTCGCACGCGTACGCGATCCTGCGCCACAACGGCGTCGAGCTCGGCAAGGGCGACTTCCTCGGCAACCTCAACTGGCACGACGCCTGAGGCTCACGAAGTGAGCCGGTTCAGGGTCCGGACGAGATCGGGACCGTCGTCCTCGACGGGGCCGATCGAACAGAGCCGGGAGGCGAAGGCCTCCCCGGCGGAGACGCCATGGCCGACGACGACCTGATCTGGCGCGTGCTCGATCGCACCCCGGGGCACGACTACGGGATCTTCCAGACCCGCTGGATGCGCGCCGCGAATCCGCTGAACGGCGCCGTGCGCCGGTTCGTCGCGCTCGACTGCACCGACTGGGTCAACGTGATCGCGCTGACGCCGGACGATCAGGTCGTGCTGATCCGGCAGTTCCGCCACGGCGCCGAGGTCGTGTGCACCGAGATCCCCGGCGGCATGGTCGATCCCGGCGAGGCGCCGCGCGAGGCCGCGGCGCGCGAGCTGCGCGAGGAGACCGGCTACGTCGCGCGCACGTGGCACGCGCTCGGCGTGGTCCGCCCGAACCCGGCGATCCAGGGCAACCGGCTGCACACGTTCCTCGCGCTCGACGCCGAGCCGCTCGCGCACACCGAGCTCGAGGACGGCGAGGTGCTGGCGCTCGAGACCCGCTCGCTCGACGAGGTCGCCGCGATGCTGCGCGATGGCCGCATCGATCACGCGCTGGTCGCGGTCGCGTTCGCGCACCTCGCGCTGGCCGCGGGCGGGCGGCTCGCGCGGCCGGCGCTCGCGCCCGCGCCCGAGCCGTGAGCGGGGCGATGGCGCGGCCGGTCGTCATCGCCTACCACGTGCGCTCGGGCATCGCGGCGCTCAACGTGGTGACCGCGGCGCTCGACGTCGATCCGCGCACGCGGGACACCGAGGTCGTGTTCGCGCGCACGCCGGGCGAGATCGCCGCGAGCTG
>JAIOQA010000465.1 GCA_021413675.1 Deltaproteobacteria bacterium
AGCGTCGCGAGCGCAGCGACTCCCAGGCGACCGCCGACCATCGCTTCAGGTCATGTCACGTCCCGAGCGTGGCCCACATCGCCCTCCCCGGCAGACTGCGGCGAACCGCATCCCAGGTCCCCGGCAGCGTGGGCCGCAACACGAAACGCGGCGCGCGATCAGCTCGCCTTGTCCTCGGCCGCGGCGCGCTCCGCGGTCCCGTCGGCCCGCGCGTCGAGCGCGACCGTCTCCGCCGCCGCCGGCAAGGACGGTGACCCGCTCGCGTCGAGCCCGCTGACCGGCGGCAGCGCGCCGACCGGTCCGGTGATGAGCCGCGCGCCTCGCTGGAAGGTCAGGTACGACCACATCCACTGGAACATCACGGCGAAGCGGTTGCGGAAGCCGACCAGGTACATCACGTGGATGACCCACCAGAACAGCCACGCGAAGAAGCCCGAGCGCTTCATGCGGCCGATCTCGACCACCGCCTGGGCGCGGCCGATCGTGGCCATCGAGCCCTTGTCGTTGTAGCGGAACGCCGCGCGCGGCGCGCGATCGCCGCGCACCTCGCGGGCGATGGCCGCGCCGACGTACGCGCCCGACTGCAGCGCGCCCTGCGCGACGCCGGGCACCTCCTTCGCGACGCCGCCCGCGCCCTTCGCGTCGGCGCCGAACGACATCTTCGCGAGGTCGCCGATCACGAACACCTCGGGGTGTCCGGGGATCGCGAGATCCGCCCCGACCTCCACGCGCCCGCTGCGATCGAGCGGCACGTTCAAGGTCCTCGCGAGCGGCGACGCCTGCACGCCCGCGGCCCACAGCACGGTGCGCGCCTCGATGCGCGTCGACACCTTCGCGTCGCCGGATCCGGTCGCGATCGTCACGCCGCCATCATCGATGTCGGTGACGATCGCGCCGGTCCGGACCTCGACGTGCCGCTTCTCGAGCGCCTTCTGCGCCGCGGCCGAGGACTCGGGCGCGAAGCCGGGCAGCACGCGATCGCGGCCTTCGACCAGCAGCACGCGCACGGTGGTCGAGTCGATCCGGCGAAAATCGTGCGCGAGCGTGTGCAGGCCGATCTCGCCGAGCGCGCCGGCCAGCTCCACGCCGGTCGCGCCGCCTCCGACGACCACGAACGTGAGCCAGGCCTTCTGCGCCGCGGGATCGGCCTCGCGTTCGGCGGCCTCGTACGCGAGGAACACGCGCCGCCGGATCTCGAGCGCGTCCTCGATCGACTTGAGGCCGGGCGCGCGCTCCTCCCACGGCTTGCCGAAGTACGAATGGGTCGCGCCGGTCGCGACGATCAGGTAGTCGTAGGTCAGCGCGCCGCCATCGAGCTCGACCCGCCGCGCGGCGACATCGATCGAACGCGCGTCGGCGAGCAGCACGCGGGCGTTCTTCTGCTTCGCGAGCGCGCCGCGGATCGGATACGCGATGTCGCCGGGGTTCAGCGCCGCGGTCGCGACCTGATAGAGGAGCGGCTGGAACAGGTGGTGGTTGCGTCGGTCGATCAGCGTGATTCGCACCGGCGCCTTGCGCAGCGCGCGAGCCGCGGCGAGGCCGCCGAAGCCGCCACCGATGATCACCACATGGGGCTGCGTGGGGTGCGACGTCATGTCTCTGTCAGATGCCTGAGCCGCCACTTCCGCCTCCCCGTCGACGCTACCACGCGACCGATCGGGTACGATGCGACCCGCGGGCCGGGGCCCGCGAAGCGCCTTCGATTCCCGAGGAAGGCACGGCCGTGCGCCTGCGCACGCCCCGCGCCCGCGACAGCACGGTCCGCGCTGCCGTGCGTTACCAGCCTACAGGCGCGTCTGCGCCGGCCCCGGAACGCAGTCCCTTATGCCGAGGAGCTCTCACGTGACACGGTTTGCTTCGCCTTCTCGAGCCTTCCGCCGCAGCATGGCCGCGCTGACGCTCGTCAGCTTCGTCGGCATGTCGTGCGGCCCGAAGAGCTCGCCGCAGAACCCGCACCCTGGCTCCGGATCCGACGGCACCGGTGGTGATGCCCTCATCCAGAACAGCGATCTCCCGCCCGGGCTCGATCTTCGCCTGTCGAACGGCAAGGCCGGACCAGCGGCCGCCGATCGGGCGACCCTCGCGCCCGCCACCAAGATCAGCGACGCCGACGCCAACGCGGTCCTCGGGCGCATGCCGGCGCTCACCGGCAACCCCGACGACAAGAAGGACTTCGCGCTGCGCGACCGGTCGCAGCCGCCGCCGCGGCCGGGCTCGACGGTCAAGGGCTCGTTCCCGCCGCCGCCGTCGCTCAACACGCCGCCGCCCGCCACCAACGATGCGGGCCAGCCGCTGACGATCCTCCGCTGGGCGCCCGAGGGTGACGTCCCGGTCGCGCCCCAGCTGCAGATCACGTTCTCGCAGCCGATGATCGCCGTGACCTCGCACGACGACAGCACCGCCGGCGGCGTGCCGGTCACCCTGTCGCCGCAGCCCAAGGGCCACTGGCGATGGATCGGCACGCGCACGCTCTTGTTCGATCCCGAGATCCGGTTCCCGCAGGCCACGACCTACAAGGTCGACATCGCGGCGGGCGTGAAGAGCGTGACCGGCAACGTCCTCAAGGACGGCAAGTCGTTCACGTTCACGACCCCGGCGCCGCGCATGATCGGCCAGTGGCCGAGCGGCGGCCCGACCCGCCTCGACGTCCCGATGTTCGTGCTGTTCGATCAGAAGATCGATCCGGCCGCGGTGCTCGCCACGATCAAGGTGACCGCCGCCGGCAAGACCTACCCGGTCGAGCTGCTCGACGACGCCGCGATCGCCAAGAACGCCACGCTCAAGTCGCTGGTCGACTCGGCGAAGGCCAACGAGCAGGCCGGTCGCTGGATCGCGTTCCACGCGACCCAGGCGTTCCCCAAGGCGACCGATGTGCAGGTCGCGATCGGCCCGGGCACGCCCTCGGCCGAGGGTCCCAACAAGACCACCGCCGAGCAGGACTTCTCGTTCGAGACCTTCCCGCCGCTCGCGATCGAGCGCGCCGAGTGCAGCTGGGGCAGCGAGTGCCCGCCCGCCACGCCGTTCTACGTCGAGTTCAACAACCCGCTCGACACCGATCGCTTCGACCCGAGCCAGGTCACGGTCGATCCCGCGATCCCCGGCCTCAAGGTGATCCAGAACGGCAGCTACGTCACGCTGCAGGGCAACACCAAGGCCCACACGACCTACAAGGTCCGGATCTCCGGCGGCCTGCTCGACGACTTCGGCCAGACCCTGGGCAAGGACGCCGATCTGCTGTTCAAGGTCGGCGCGCCGCAGCCGACCTTCTACGGGCCGTCGGGCATGACCGTGCTCGATCCGGTCGCCAAGCAGCCGACCCTCGATGTCTTCTCGGTCAGCTACACCGGCCTCAAGGTCAAGCTGTACCAGGTCACGCCGCGCGACTACGACGCGTGGATCTACTTCCAGCAGCACCAGTGGGACCGCAACAAGCCGCCCGCGATCCCCGGCAAGAAGGTCTTCGATCAGACGATCAAGGTCGCCGGCGGCAAGGACGAGCTCGGCGAGACCCACATCGATCTGTCGCCCGCGCTCGGCAAGAGCGGCCTCGGCCACGCGATCGCGATCGTCGAGCCGTCGCCGTGGAAGGAGAGCTGGGATCCGCCGCGGCTCTACACCTGGGTGCAGTCGACGCGGCTCGCGCTCGACGCGTTCGTCGACGACACCGATCTGGTCGCGTGGACGACGACGCTCAAGGAGGGCAAGGCGCTCGCCGGCGTGAAGCTCGAGCTCGCGCCCAACGGCATCACCGCGACCACCGATGATCGCGGCACCGCCAAGATCGCGCTGCCGGGCAGCGGCAAGAAGGGCGCGAACCTGCTCATCGCGAGCCAGGGCGACGACACTGCGTTCGTCAGCGATGACAGCTGGAGCGACTCCGGCACCTGGGTGAAGCAGAGCCGCGGCGAGCAGCTCGCCTGGTACGTCACCGACGATCGCCAGATGTACCGCCCCGCCGAGGAGGTCCACCTCAAGGGCTGGCTGCGCATCAACAACCCGGGCGAGGGCGGCGACATCGCCGGCATCGCGGGCAAGGTCCAGAGCGTGACCTACGAGGTCACCGATCCGATGGGCAACAAGATGCTCGAGGGCAAGGCCAAGGTCTCGGCGCTCGGCGGCTGGGACGCTGCGTTCACGCTGCCCAAGACGCCCAACCTCGGCTACGCGCAGGTGCACCTCCGGGCCCAGGGCCGGATCTCCGGCGAGATGTGGCACGGGTTCCAGATCCAGGAGTTCCGCCGGCCCGAGTTCGAGGTCGCCTCGAGCGCGAGCCAGGGCCCGCACATGGTCGGCGGCAGCGCTGACGTCACGGTGTCCGCGAAGTACTTCGCGGGCGGCGGCCTGCCCGGTGCGCCGGTCACCTGGAACGTGAACGCCTCGGAGACCAACTACACGCCGCCGAACCGCGACGAGTTCGTGTTCGGCACGTGGCACCCGTGGTGGGGCTACCGCGCGTGGTGGGACAGCGACTTCAACGGTGGTCAGCAGAAGTCGTGGTCCTTGTCCGGCGTCACCGACGCGACCGGCGCGCACGTGCTGCACATGGACTTCCTCTCGGCGAACCCGTCGGTGCCGATGAGCGTCAGCGCCGAGGCCTCGGTGATGGACGTCAACCGCCAGGCGTGGTCGTCGTCGACCGCGCTGATCGTGCACCCGTCGTCCTTGTACATCGGCGTGCGCGCGAAGAAGCCGTTCGTCGAGAAGGGTCAGCCCATCGAGCTCGACGTCATCGGCGTCGACATCGACGGCAAGGCCGCGATCGGCCGCGCGCTCGACGTGAAGGCGGTGCGCCTCGACTACACCTACGAGAAGGGCAAGTACGTCACCAAGGAGCTCGATCCGCAGGACTGCGCGATCACCGCGGCCGCCGATCCGGTGGCCTGCAAGTTCGACACGAAGGAAGGCGGCAACTACCAGATCACCGCCGTCGTCGTCGACGACAAGGGCCGCAAGAACCAGACCCAGCTGCAGGTGTTCGTGACCGGCGGCGACATGCCGCCGCAGCGCGACCTCACCCAGGAGCAGGTCCAGATCATCCCCAACGCCAAGGAGTACAAGGGCGGTGACACCGCCGAGCTGCTGGTGCAGGCGCCGTTCTATCCGGCCGAGGGCATCCTGAGCGTGCGCCGCTCGGGCATCGTGTCGACCGAGCGGTTCTCGCTCAAGGGGCCGACCACGACCCTGAAGATCCCGATCACCGACGGCTACGTGCCCAACGTCTACGCGCAGGTCGATCTCATCGGCTCGGCGCCGCGGCTCGACGACGACGGCCAGCCCGCCGCCAACCTGCCCCGCCGCCCGGCCTACGCGGTCGGCAGCATCAACCTGCCGGTGCCGGCCAAGCAGCGCACGCTCGGCGTCACGATCGCGCCGCGCGCCGCGAAGGTCGCGCCCGGCGAGGCGACGCAGATGGACGTCACGGTCGTCGACGCGAGCGGCAAGCCGGTCGCCAACGCCGAGGTCGCGGTGGTGGTCGTCGACGAGGCGATCCTCGCCCTCACCGGCTACCAGTTCGCCAGCCCGCTCGACGCGTTCTACGGCGGCCGCGACAGCGGCGGTCGCGACTACTACCTGCACAGCGGCGTGAAGCTGGCGCGGCCCGACGCGGCGCAGCTGGCGCAGAACGGCACCGGCTCGGGCTACGGCCGCGGCGCTGGCGGCGCGATGGGCGGGATGGTCGCCGACGAGGCGATGCCGACCATGGCGGCCGCGCCGCCGCCGCCGCCTGCGCCGCCCGGCTCGCCGTCGCCGCAGCACGCCGAGCGGGCCCGCGCCAAGAACGCGGACAAGCCGAGCGATCCCAGCTCGACGGCCAACACCTCGCCGATCGCGGTGCGCTCGAACTTCAACCCGCTGGCCGCGTTCGCGCCCGAGGTCATGACCGGCGCCAACGGCAAGGCCGTGGTCTCGGTCAAGATGCCCGACAACCTCACCCGCTACCGCATCGTCGCGCTGGCGGTCGCGGGCGAGCGCAACTTCGGCAAGGGCGAGAGCGCGATCACCGCGCGCCTGCCGCTGATGGTGCGGCCGTCGCCGCCGCGGTTCCTGAACTTCGGCGACACGTTCCAGTTCCCGGTCGTGGTCCAGAACCAGACCGACGCACCGATGCAGGTCAAGGTCGCGGTCCGCGCGACCAACGCCTCGATCACCGACGGCGCGGGCCGCCTGGTGACCGTGCCGGCCAACGATCGCGTCGAGGTCCGGTTCCCGGCCGCGGCCGAGATGGCGGGCACCGCGCGCTTCCAGATCGCGGCGTCGTCGGGCGCGCTCGGTGATGCGTCGGAGCTGGCGCTGCCGGTGTGGACGCCGGCCACGACCGAGGCGTTCGCGACCTACGGCGTCGTCGACAGCGGCGCGGTGCGCCAGCCGATCGCGATGCCGGGCTCGGTGGTGACGCAGTTCGGCGGGCTCGAGATCGAGACCTCGTCGACGCAGCTGCAGGCGCTCACCGATGCGTTCCTCTATCTCATCACGTATCCGTTCGAGTGCTCCGAGCAGATCGGCTCGCGCGTCATGAGCATCGCCGCGCTCAAGGACGTCCTCGACGCGTTCCAGGTCGCGGGCATGCCCAAGCCCGCGGCGATCGAGGCGCGGCTCGCCGACGACATGGAGCACCTGGCGTCGATGCAGAACTACGACGGCGGCTTCCCGATCTGGGAGCGCGGCCACGACTCGTGGCCGTTCAACTCGGTCCACGTGCTCAACGCCCTGGTCCGCGCCAAGGCCAAGGGCTTCAAGGTCCCGGCCGACATGCTCACCCGCGCGCTGCAGTACGCGAAGACGATCGAGCAGCGCTACCCGAGCTACTACCCGGAGGACGTGCGGCGCGCGATCACCAGCTACGCGCTGTACGTGCGCAAGCTCGCCGGCGACCTCGACGTCACGCGCGCCAAGGGCATCCTGGCCGAGGCCGGCGGCCCGGAGAAGCTGCCGATGGAGGCCGATGGCTGGCTGCTCGGCGTCATGGCGGGCAGCGCCGACGCCGCGACCGAGCGCAAGGCGATCCTGCGCCACCTCGCCAACAAGGTCAGCGAGACCGCGGGCGCGGCCAACTGGACGACCGGCTACTCCGACGGCAACTACCTCATCATGCACTCCGACCGCCGCGTCGACGCGGTGATCCTCGAGTCGCTGATCGCCGAGGCGCCGAAGGATGATCTCATCCCGAAGGTCGTGACCGGCCTGCTCGCGCACAAGGTGAAGGGCCGCTGGGCCAACACCGACGAGAGCGTGTTCGTGCTGACCGCGCTCGACACGTACTTCCAGGCCTACGAGAAGGTCGCGCCCGACTTCGTCGCGAAGATCTGGCTGGGCGGCGCGTACGTCGGTGACCACGCCTTCAAGGGCCACACCACCGAGCGCTTCGCGGTCGACGTGCCGATGAAGGTCGTCGCCGACATGAAGCAGGGCGATCTCATCATCCAGAAGGCGGGCGCCAAGGGCCGGCTCTACTACCGGATCGGCATGACCTACGCGCCGACCTCGCTGAAGCTCGACCCGGCGGATCACGGGTTCGTCGTCGACCGGCTGTACGAGGCCGTCGACAACCCGGGCGATGTCGTGCACCAGGCCGATGGCACGTGGAAGATCAAGGCGGGCGCGCGGGTGCGCGTGCGCCTGACGATGGTCGCGGAGAACCGCCGCTACCACGTGGCGCTGGTCGATCCGCTGCCGGCCGGGCTCGAGCCGATGAACCCGGCGCTCGCGGTCACGGGCACGGTGCCGCAGGATCCGAAGGCGCCGCGCGATCGCTACTGGTGGTGGAGCAGCACCTGGTACGAGCACCAGAACCTGCGCGACGAGCGCGCCGAGGCGTTCACGACGCTCCTGTGGGAGGGCGTGCACGAGTACACGTACGTCGCGCGCGCGACCACGCCCGGCAACTTCGTCGTGCCGCCGACCAAGGCCGAGGAGATGTACATGCCCGAGACCTTCGGGCGCAGCGCGAGCGATCGCGTGATCGTCGAGTAGCCAGCCGGTGAACGGGAACGCGCCCGGTTGGCAGCGGGCGCGGTTCGTGGTTCGTTCGCGGGCATGAACCGCAAGGCGTTGCTCGGCATGATCGTCCTCGCTGCGTGCAGCAAGCCACCGGCGCCCGCCGGGCCCACGCCCGGCGCGGCGGCCGCGCTGCCCGCCTGCCCGACCGGCGACGCGCTCGACGCGAAGGCGGCGGCGCTCGCGAAGGTCCCGGTCGCGGACCTGGCGCTCAAGGCGCGGTGCGCGCCCGCGCACCTGCCGGCCCCGGGCTTCGTGCTCGACACCTGGGCGCTGCGCCGCGCGGATGACGAGACGACGCTGGTGCATCGCACCGCGGCGCTCGACGCGAGCTTCGCGGAGCTGGCCGCGAGCGAGGCGCCGATGGAGGACGTGAACGAGGACTCGATCATCGGCGAGGAGATCGACCACTACGCCGCGATCGACTTCGACCACGACGGCGTCGACGAGCGCGTGATGATCGTCCGCGACATCTATGGCGGCGTCGGCACCGATCGCCTCGAGGTCGCGCGTTACGCCGGCGGCGCGTGGACCGAGGTCTTCGCGCGCCAGGTCGCCTACGACACGTCGACCGCCGGCGGAGACGAGGCCGACATCGTCTCGTGCGAGACGAGCTGGAAGGTCGGCGGCGCCGAGGGCGGGCCGCGCACGATCGAGCTGGTGCCCCACGGCGCGCCCAGCGAGGAGTGCCCCGGCGCCGAGACCTGGGCGCCCGGGCCGACCGGCGAGTTCGTGAAGCGCTGACGAAAATCCCCCGCGCACCTGAAGCGGGTCTGCGCTCCGTGGTTCAGTAGAGCGATGCACCATCGCGCTCGACTGGGGATCGCGCTCTTGCTCGTCGCCGCCGCGTGCGGCAAGAAAGCCGCCGACGGCGGCTCCGCGGCCAGCGGATCGGCCGGCAGCGGATCGGCCGGCACAGGCAGCGCCGGCAGCGCCGGCGGCTCCGCGGCGACACCGCCGCCCGCGCCGCCCGACGCCGCGCCGGTCGCCGCGACGCCACCGCCGTGCCCGACCGGCGAGGCGCTCACCGCGAAGGTGACCGCGCTCTACAAGCTCGACGCGGCCGATCTGATCGGCGCACCGCAGTGCGCGGCGGGGATGTTCCCGGCGCCGGGCTGGGCGATCGACGTCGCGTTCCGCGTCAAGACCGGCGACAAGCCGGCGAACACCGAGCGGGTCGCGCTGCTCGATGCCACCGGCGCCGAGCTCTTCCACAGCGACCTCGAGCTGCCCGCCGGCGATGGCGACGTCGAGACGATCACCTCGTTCCAGGCCGTCGACTTCAACCCCGATGGCACCGCCGAGCTGGTCACCGCGCGCAAGGGCGAGCACCGCGGCAAGGTCGGCGAGTCGGTCACGATCGCGAAGATCGATGGCACGGCGTGGAAGTCGATGCAGCAGAGCGCGCTCAGCTTCGACGACACCGCGGCGGCGGACAGCCCCGCGACCGCCGAGGTCTGCGTCGTCAGCTGGGCGATCGAGGGCACCGATACCGGGCCGCGCACGCTGGCGATCAAGGTCGACGCGGCGAAAAGCAAGAACTGTCAGGCGGTGAGCATGACGATCGCGATGAACGCCAAGGGCGAGTTCGACGCCACGCCCGAGTGATCAGTCGCGCGCGGCGCCGCGCTCGGCGGCGACGCGATGCGACGAGTCCGGGAACGCCGCCACGAACGCGGCGAAGCGGGCGCGCGCGCCGACGGCGTCGCCGGCGCGCTGGTGCGCGACCGCGGCCCAGAACGCGGCGTCCTCACGGACCGCGGGATCGGTGGCGCGATCGAACGCGGCGGCGGCCTCGGTCCAGCGCGCGGCGCGGAACGCGAGCCAGCCGACGCGGAACGCACGGACGCCGCGCGCCGGCGCCGGCGCTGGCTCGGGCGGCAGTGGCGGTGGCGCGACCCACACGTCGCCGGCGACGATCGCCGCGCGGCCCGAGGGCGCGAGGATCTCCGCCGAGCCCGCGAACACCGCGACCTGCGCGATCACGCCGGCGCGCGCGCGGACCAGCGCGCGGCCGCCGCGCAGCGTGACCTCGCCATCGGCGGTCGCGAGCGCGATCACCTCTCCCGGCGCGACCACCAGCGCGACCTCGCCGTCGGCGAGCGACACCGTCAGGTCGGCGCCGTCGCGCGCGACGGTGTAGCGGGCGCGGCCGATCGCGGCGACCGCGGCGGGTGGCGATGGCACGATCGCCGGGCGCGGCGCGACCGGCGCGGGGGGCGGCGCGCGATCGGCGACGCGAT
>JAIOQA010000466.1 GCA_021413675.1 Deltaproteobacteria bacterium
GCGGCGACCGCGCCGGCGCCGACCGCGTACGGCAGGCGGCGCGCCGGGCGCGCGAACCGCGCGATGGCTTCGAGCAGCGCGCGCAGCGACGGCCAGCGCGCCGTGGGCGCGAACCGCAGCGCACGGGCGAGCGCGGCGTGCAACCCGGCCGGCACCGGGCGCGCCGTGACGCCCGGCCGCCCGGCCATCGCCGCCACCAGCGCGTCGCGGGTCGCGCCGCCGAACGGCCGCGCGCCGTACAGCGCCTCCCACAGCGCGACCGCGAACGCGAACTGATCGCTCGCGAGCGTGGCCTTGCCGCCCGCGAGCAACTCCGGCGCCATGTACGCGGGCGTCCCCACGAGCGCGCCCGTGGCCGAGCGCGTCGGCGCGCTGCCCTCGGCGAGGATCGCCGCACCGTCGACGAGCCCGTCGTCCGCCGCGAGGCCGAAGTCCGTGACCCGGACGCGACCGTCGCGCCCGACGAGGATGTTGTCGGGCTTGATGTCGCGGTGCACGACGCCGGCGGCGTGCGCGGCGGCCAGCCCCTCGCCCGCCTGCAGGAACACCCCGACGATCGCGCGCACGGTCCGCGGCACCGCGAGCCACTGGGCCAGGGTCTCGCCCTGGACCAGCTCCATCGCGATGAACACCTCGCCATCGCTGCGCCCGACCTCGAACGCGGCGACGACGTTCGGGTGCGCGAGCCGCGCCAGCGCGCGCGCCTCGCCGACCAGCCGGCGCTCGAGCCGGGCCGCGTCGCCGTGATCGTGGCGCAGGATCTTGATCGCGACCGCGCGGTCGAGCTCCGCGTCGTGCGCCGCGTAGACGATGCCCATCGCGCCGGCGCCGACCGGCCGCACCAGGCGGTAGCGCCCGATGTGTCGCGCGCGCGCGGCGGCGGGCTCGAGCAGCCGCGCCACGACCTCGCGGCACTCGTCGCACGCGTCGACGTGCGCGAGCGCGGCCTCGCGGCGTGCGTCCGGAAGCTGGCCGCGCACGAGCACGAGGAGCGTGTCCTCGTCCGGGCAGTCCAGCGCGGGCATCTTCGATGGCATGATATCGCAGTGGGGTCAGGCGACGCCTTCGAGACCTGGCTCGGCCGCGCGCGCGCCGAGCTGCCGACGGCGATCGTGCCCGAGGCGGCGTTTCGCGCGGCCTACGAGGCGCGGGTCGCGGCGGCGCCCGAGCTCCACGCCACCGACCTCTACCTCGCGGTCGGCTGCGCGCTCGGCGATCCCGGCGCGATCCAGCTGCTCGAGGCCGCGCACATCGCGCGCATCCCGAGCTGGCTCGACGAGCGCGATCGCACGGTGGTCGACGAGGTCCAGCAGCGGGTCCGCGATCGCATCCTGGTCGGCGCCGCCGGGGCCGCGCCGCGGATCGCTGGCTACTCGGCGCAGGGCCCGCTCGGGGCGTGGGTGCGGGTCGTGGCGCTGCGCGAGCACGCCCGCCTCCGCCGCGCCGCCTCGCGCGAGCGCACCGACGACATCGACGAGCTCGACGAGCTGACCCGCAGCGCCGAGCTCACCCCCGAGCTGGCGGTGCTGAAGTCCCGCTACCAGCCCCTGGTCCGCGCGGCGTTTCGCGAGGCCTTGACCGCGCTCGCGCCGCGCGCTCGCACGCTCCTGCGGCTGTGCTACCTCGACGCGGTCGCGCTCGACGCGATCGGCCGGATGTACGGCGTCAACAAGAGCACCGTGAGCCGGTGGATCGCCGCGATCCGCGTCGAGATCCTCGAGCACGTGCGCGCGCACCTCGCGACCGCGCTGCGCACCTCCGAGGACGAGATCGCCGGCGTGCTGCACCTGGTGCGCAGCCAGATCGAGCTCAGCCTCGGGCTCCTCGTCGAGCACACCGAGCCCTGACTGGCGCGCTCGCCTCACGGCGCCCGCAGCGCGTAGAGGTACGAGGCGGCGCCGCCGGTCGCGTGGCCGACGATGTAGATCGTCCCATCGGCGGCGATCGCCGGCGTGCCGAGGTTGCCGACGCCATCGGCGAGGCCGATGCGCACCCGCCAGCGCTCGGCGCCGGCGGGGTCGAGCGAGATCAGGTAGCCGTCGTAGCTGCCGTAGTAGATGTCGCCGTTGCCGTCGATCACCGGCGCCGGGTGTGGCGAGCGCGCGCCGCCGCGCGGCGTGGCCGAGATCCAGCGCGCGACCGGCGTGGCCGCGCCGATCTGATCCTGTCCCCAGCGCTCGACACCGGCGGTCGCGCCGGTGCCGCGGTTGAGGAACACCAGATCGCGATCGGGCGCGACCGCCGCCGGGCCGAAGAACGTCATGCCGCTCAGGTGCGGCACCGATGGATCGTTGGCGGTGGTCCCGGGGCCGGCGGTCGGGTACAGCGCGATCCACTGGTTGGGCGTGACCACGCCGTTCTGCACCGGAATCGTGACCACCGGCTGGCCCTGGTACGACGTCAGCATCACGTGCCCGAACATCCGGTGGAAGCCATCGAGGTTCGAGCTCCACGCCTGGGTGCCGTCGGGGCGCAGCGCGACGAGCTGGCCGTCGGCCATGCAGTACGCGATGCCCGCGCCGTCGATCACCGGCGTGCCGACGCATCCGCGGGGCGGCACCGGGCCCAGCGCGCCGGTCACCGGCGACATCGTCAGCCCCGCGTTGCTGATCGTGCCGTCGGGCGCGACCGCCGGCACGGTGATGCCGCTGTCGTCGATCAGCGAGCCGTTACCGCCGCAGTACGCGCCGGTCGTGGTCCACACCAGGTCGCCGGTCGCCGCGCGGCGCTTCTGGATCTCGGGCTGGCTCGCGACGCACACCAGCACGTCGCCGTCGGCGAGCAACACCGCGGGCCCGGCGCCGGCGACCTGGTCCGTGCTCGCCACGATCCGGCGACGCCAGACCTCGCTGCCGTCGGGCGCGAGCCGCGTGACGTCGTACTCGGACACCACGTAGAGCGCGCCGGTGCCGTCGATCACCGGGCCCCAGATCATCGCCTGGTTGATCCCGACCGTCGGGTTCCAGCGCCAGACCACCGCGGGCATCGCCGCCGGGCCGATCGCGAAGGTGCGGCGCTGGTTGGTCTCGCAGCCGGTGATCGTGGGCCACGGGCTGTTGGGCGCGTAGCCGGTCGCCGGGCCGCACGGGTTCGCGATCGCCGCGACGCACGCGCCGGCCACGCACACGTCGCCAGCGCCGCACGCCGGGGTGCACGCGCTGGGTGCCACGGGCGCGTCGGCGCGCGGCCCATCGGTCGCGGCATCGACCGACACGGCGTCGACCGGCGGACGGGGGGCGTCGGGCGATCCCGCGGGGCTACCGCAGGCAACCAGGAGGGCGATCAGGGCGAGGCGAACGAGGGGCACGACCAGGTGACCGCGCCCGCGGCAGCCGTTGCACGACAATCGTCAGAACGTCTCGTCGCCGCGGACCACGATGTCCTTCGCCGACCAGCCGTTCATCAGCTCGACCGGCGCGCCGGCCTGCGAGCTCAGCACCACGACGCGCGTCGCCGCCAGCGGATAGATGTCGCGGCTGCCCTCCAGCTGCACCGTGCCCGCGCCGGGGTCGAACTTGTAGATCACGCCCTCCCGCCACGTCCCGAGCGCCTCCGCTTCGTTTTCGGGGACGGCGGGCCGGACCAGCACGCGCCGGCCAGCGGCGAGCAGCCGTTTGGCCGCGGGCACGGTCCGATAGGCCACGTAGCCCTCGGTGAACTCGCGCGACCCGCCGCGCGGCTCGGTGAACTCGCCGTCGGGCAGGCGATACACCGGGTACACGTCGAACTGCCGCCCGGGCTGGTCGCCAGGGCGCGCGAACCACGTGCATGCGCGCAGGCAGTGATCGTGCGCGGCATCGCAGGCCGTCACCTCGGACCGCCCGCTGATGCCGGCGCCGCGGCGCTGGTGGTTCGTGACCGGCAGCGCCGCGGGCACCGTGCGATCGACTGCGGCCCACGGATCGGCCGGCGCGGACGGGGCCGGCGCCGCGTCGTCGGGGGCGTCGCACTTCCCGATGCCGACCGGTCCCTCGGCCCGCGCCTCCGACACCACGCCACGGCCGTCGTCGACGCGCGGCCAGTAGTAGGCGCCGTCGCGCGGCACCGCTGGATCGATCCCCGCGGCCCAGGTGCTGCCGGCCTCGGCCGGGGCGCTGCCGCTTGCGGGCGACGCGCTCGTCGCCGACGGGCTCGCCGGAGCCGCCGCGCCGCCCGTGCTCGACGAGGTGCTCGAGAAGGACATCAGCTTGCCGCCCGCCGCACACCCGGCGACGACGAGGAAGAGCGCACCAGACCAACGATCGACCAGACGCATGAAAGCTCCTTGGGCTCGCGACCCGCGGAGCACGAATGCACGCGATGGACCACGGCGCCGCGCGCGCTTCCGCGGACTTCGCCGCTCGTCGCGGCGCCCGGCTGGCCAACCTGTGCGCACACGACGTGCGCGCACCTCCTCCGGAACCGGAAGCGCCTCGCGGAGCTCGAGTCAGGCCTCGCTGTTGCGCTCCTCGAGCCAGCGCAGCATCGCGCGGATGGAGCCGATCGCGAGCGCGATGCTGGTGTCGGCGGCGCCGTAGTAGACGTAGAGCGTGTCGCCGTCCGCGCCGACGGTGGTGCCGCACGGGAACGTCACGTTGCCGACGTCGCCGCCGCGCTCGTACGGCTCCTCGGGTCCGAACATCCACGAGTCGCCGCGCGCGATGCAGCGATCGGGGTACTCGAGATCGAACAGCGCGAGGCCGATGCGATACAGGCAGCCCGCCGCGGTGTGGCGCACGCCGTGATAGAGCATGAGCCAGCCGCGCTCGGTCTCGATGAGCGGCGGCGAGAGCCCGACCTTGTTGGCGTCCCACCAGGCGCCCTTGCGCGCCTGCAGCATCAGCTTGTGCCCGCCCCAGTTGCGGAGGTCCGGCGAGTACGAGATCCACACGTGCGCGCCGGAGTCGGTCATCGGGCGATGGATGAGCGCGAAGCTGCCGTCGATGCGGCGCGGCAGGAGCGCGGCGTCCTTGTCGTCGGGCTGCATGACCAGGCCGTAGCGCTCGAACGTCCGGAAGTCCTCGGTCAGCGCCAGCGCGACCCCGGGCCCGCCCTTCGAGTACGCGGTGTACGCGACGGCGTACTTGCCGAGCTCGTCGACGTAGGTGATGCGCGGATCCTCGATGCCCCACAGCTCCTCGGGGAAGTGCTCGACGTCGGGGCGCAAGGTCGGCGTCGCGTCGATCACCCAGCCATCGATGCCGTTCGGCGAGCGCGCGGCGCACAGGTGGGAGTGGCCGCGGCGATCCTCGACGCGGCAGAGCAAGAGCGTGGTGCCATCGGCGAGCCGGGTCGCGCCGGCGTTGAAGACGGTGTGCGCCGGATACGGCCACATCGCCGCGGTGAGGATGGGGTTGCCCGGGTGGCGCTCGAGGAGCACCTCGTACGGGTGCGCCGGCCGGACGCTCACGCGCCCCTCACGATCGACAGGCGGCGGGCGCCGATCCGATCCGCGGCGCGCATCTCGGTCAGCGCGAGCAGGAACGACAGCGTCGACTCGGCGCCCTGGTTCTGGTTGACGCGATCGGCGTGAAGGCCGTCGCGACAGCCCCCGGTGGCGGCGTCGTAGAGCGGCAGTTGCAGCTGGTTCTGGCCGAGGAACCAGTCGAACGCGCGGCGCGCGTCGTGCGCCCAGCGCACGTCGCCGGTGATCTGGCGCGCGTCGAGGCACGCCGAGACCATCCCGCACGCCTCGACCGGCTGCTGATCGAACGGCGCCTTGACGTCGCCGCGCCGGTAGAAGCCATCGGAGCCGATCGGCACGAAGTAACTATCATCGGAGCACTGCACGCCGACCAGCCACGCCAGCGCGCGCACGCCGACCGCGCTCATCTCCTCGTTGGCGAGGCGATCGCCCGAGACCAGCATCGCCTGCGCGAGGCGCGCGTTGCAGTAGGTCACGCGATCCTCGAACCACGGCCAGTCGCTCGAACTCGCGCGCTGGAACAGCTCGAGCAGGCGCTGCGCGAGCTGCTGCTGGACCTCCTCGACGAAGCGATCGCCCTGGAACGAGCGCTGGTACTCGGCGATGCCGAGCAGCGCATACGCCCACGCCCGCGGGCTCGAGAACCCGCCGACCGCCGGCAAGGCCGCGTGGAACAGCTTGCCGCCGAGGCTGTGCCGGCCGGGATCCCACGAGCGCCCCACGACGGTCCCCAGCGCCCACACCGCGCGCCCGTGGCTGTCCTCGGAGCCGACCGCCTCGGTCCAGCGCCGCGCGTAGGACATGAAGTTGCGGAACCGGCCGGTCGCGTGATCGAACGCGTGGGCGACGAACGCCGCGTAGCGCGACGCGAGCCGGCGCACGAGCTGGCAATCGCCGGCGCCGGCGTCCTCGACCAGCGTCATGAGCAAGAGCGCGCGCGCGTTGTCGTCGAGGCAGTAGCCCTCGGCGTAGCGCGGCACGCTGTAGTCACCGTGCTGCAGCATGCCGGTGTCGTCGGTCAAGAGCCGGACGTGCGCGAAGTCGAGCGCGGGCAGCTCGACCGGTCGGGCGGCGAGCGTGCGGGCCTGGAAGCTCGTCCGCCGGCGCTCGGCGTGATCGTCGCGCGCGCGCGTGAGGCTCGCGAGGTGGGCCGCTGCGACCGCGGGCCAGCGCATCGCGGTGCCGTAGGCCGCGGCGCGCGCGCGCATCGCGTCGGCGCGCGCCGGCTCGGCGAACAGCCCGATGACCTCGCGCGCGATCGCCGGCGCGTCGGCGCGCGGCACGAGGAGGCCGCGCTCGTCGGCGAGCAGCTCCTGGGCGTAGCGGTACGGCGTGGAGATGACCGCGCGGCCCGAGCCGACCGCGTAGGCCAGCGTGCCCGAGGTGATCTGCTCGAGGTTGAGGTACGGCGTCACATAGATGTCCGCGGCCGCGAGGAACTCGGCGAGCTCGGCCGGGCTGACGAACCGATCGTGGAAGATGATGCTGGCATCGACCCCGAGCCGGTGCGCGCGCGCCTCGAGCCCGAGCCGGTAGGTCTCGCCGTGGCGCTCGACGACGTGCGGGTGGGTCGCGCCGAGCACGATGTAGATCGCGTCGGGGAAGCGCGCGAGGATCGCGGGCATCGCATCGATGACGTGCTCGATGCCCTTGTCCGGCGACAAGAGCCCGAAGGTCAGGATCACCCGCTTGCCGAGCACGCCGACCTGATCCTTGGTGGCGCCGTCGGGCAGGGTCGCGATGCCGTGCGGGATCAGATCGATCTTCTCCTGCGGCACGCCGTGCACCGCGTGCAGGAGCTGCGCGCCGTGCGCGCTCATCACCACCACGCGCTCGGACAGCCGGGTGAGCTCGTCCATGACCTCGCGCTGCAGCGGGTTGGGCTCGGCGAGGATCGTGTGGAGCGTCGTCACGATCGGCATGCGCAGCTCGCGCAGGAGCGTGAGGACGTGACCGCCAGCCTTGCCGCCGAAGATGCCGTACTCGTGCTGCACCGACAGCACGTCAACGGTGTTCACGTTCAGGAAGTCGGCGGCGCGGCGATACGCGGCCAGATCGAGCTCGTCGATCTCGAAGCGCACGCGCTCGTCGTAGGCGTGGCGTCGACCGGCGTCGTTCATCGCGACCACGAAGCTGTCGAGCGCGGGGCGCTCCGCGGCGATCGCGTCGCCGAGATCCGTGGTGAACGTGGCGATACCGCACTGCCGCGGCAGGTGGTTCCCGAGGATGGCGAGCTTGCGCAGTTCCTGCACGGCGGTCATGCCCGACGCATCAGCAAGATCGAGGCCGCGTGATCCATTCATCGACGGATGCGATCACGCGTGGTACTGGGGGAACCATGGGCGGGCGAATCCTGATAGTCGACGACGACGTCGATGGCGTGACGATGCTGCGCGGGGCGCTGCGTCGGCGCGGCTACGACGTCGAGGCGGTCGCGTCGGGCGATCTCGCGCTCACCTGGCTGGAGACCAGCGAGGTCGACATCGTCCTCGCGCACCTGCGCATGGCGGGGATGTCGGGCGTGGAGCTGTGCGCGGCGCTGCGCGCGACCCGGCCCGAGCTGCTCACGATCGTGATCACGGGCAACGGCGCGCTCGACGGCGCGATCGCGGCGATCCGCGCCGGCGCCTACGACTACATCGCCAAGCCGATCGATCTCGAGTCGCTCGTCATCGCGGTCGAGCGCGCGCTGGCCCACGTCGCGCTCGGGCGCGAGCTGCGCCGGCTCCGCGTCGAGGTCCAGGCGGCGCGACCGCTCCCCTCGATCGTCGGCGACAGCGCGGCGATCCGCACGGTCATCAGCCTGGTCCACAGGGTCGCCGACAGCGACGCGACCGTGCTCATCGTCGGCGAGAGCGGCACCGGCAAGGAGCTGGTGGCGCGCGCGCTGCACGATGCCTCGTCGCGCCGGGCGCTGCCGTTCGCCGCGCTCAACTGCGCCGCGGTGCCGCCGGGCTTGCTCGAGAGCGAGCTGTTCGGGCACGTGAAGGGCGCCTTCACCGACGCCCGGCGCACGCGCCCCGGGCTGTTCGTGCAGGCCGGCGGCGGCACGGTCTTCCTCGACGAGATCGGCGAGATGCCGCTCGACATGCAGGTCAAGCTGCTGCGCGTGCTGCAGGAGCGGCGGGTGCGGCCGGTGGGCGGCGAGGATGAAGTGCCGTTCGAGGCCCGCGTCGTGACCGCGACCAACCGCGATCTCGACAGCGACGTCGCCGAGAAGCGGTTCCGCGAGGACCTCTACTACCGCATCAACGTCGTGCAGATCCCCGTGCCGCCGCTGCGCGCGCGGGCCGGTGACGTGCTGACCCTGGCGCAGCACTTCATCCACAAGATCGCGAGCCGGACCGGCAAGCCGGTGGTCGGGCTGGGCCCCGAGGCCGCGCGCGTGCTGGTCGACTACGAGTGGCCCGGCAACGTCCGCGAGCTCGAGAACAGCATCGAGCGCGCGATCGCGCTCACCAGCGTGAACGAGATCGCGGTCGAGGACCTGCCGGAGAAGCTGCGGCAGCACCGCCGGACCATCCTGGCGACCGCGACCAACGCCCCCGACGAGCTGATCCCGCTGGCGGCGGTCGAGCAGCGCTACGTGCGCCAGGTGCTGGATGCGGTCGGCGGCAACAAGACGATGGCCGCGCGCATCCTCGGCATCGACCGCCGCTCGCTGTACCGGCGCCTCGATGACGAGACCGAGAGCCGCGCCGCGGCCGCGACCCTGCGCTGAGCGGTTTCCTGAGGTCGGGCGCGGCGCCACGCGCGCGGCACACGCCGTGCACTGCCTGGCTGGATGCCCCACTCGATCGACGTCTTGATGGTCGAGGACGATCCGTTGATCGCGCTCAACACCAAGCGCGCGCTCCGGCGGAGCCCGAAGATCATGGCCGTCTCGGTCGCGACCGATGGCCAGGACGCGCTCGATCGCCTGCTCGGCGGCACGCTCGCGTTCGAGCGCCTGGTCATCCTGACCGACCTGTCGATGCCGCGCCTGTCGGGCCTCGAGCTCGCCGCGGCGATCCGCGCGGAGCCGTCGCTGCGTCACCTGCCGATCGTGGTGCTCACGACCTCGAATGATGACGCCGACCGCCAGGCCGCGGCCGCGCTGATGGTCGCGGGTTACTTCGTGCGCTCGTCGACCACCGCGCACCTCGAGGACGTGGTCGCGTGTCTGTGCGCCAACGCCCAGCGAGCGGCCTGACGATGGCGTCGGCAACCCGCCAGGGGGCCAGCGACCCCGTGCGCCCGCGCTCGGTGGCCAGCGCGCACCGTGCGCCCGTGCGTGCCTCCGGGCAGGTCATGGAGGCGTTCGCGCGCATGGCCCACGCGGTCTCAGTCGCGACCGGGAGCATCTACGCGTTCACCGGCGCCATGGCGGTGATCGCGATCTGGGCGGTCCTGGGGCCGGTGTTCCACTACTCCGACACCTGGCAGCTGACCGTGAACACCGGGACGACGATCGTCACGTTCCTGATGGTGTTCGTGATCCAGCACGCGCAGAACCACGACACCCGATCGATCCAGCTCAAGCTCGACGAGCTGATCTCGGCGATCGCCAGCGCCTCGAACGAGATGATCGAGGTCGAGAACCTCAGCGAGGCGCAGATCGAGGTGCTCTACCAGCGCTACCAGCAGGCCGCGCGCGCGAAGGCGTCGGAGGGTGACGCGTGACGAGCCACCACCTGACCCCGCGATCCGGCGTACCGTGCCGCGTGGCGATCGAGGGGACGATGGTGCGTGAGCAAGGAAGCCAGCCGATGACCAAGACGCACGATGCGCGGCGCGCGAACCTGGATCCGGCGGCGCTGATGCACGCGCTCGAGGTCCACCAGACCGAGCTCGAGGTCCAGAACAGCGAGCTCCAGACGGCGAACGCCGAGCTGCGCCAGAGCAACGACGCGCTGGTGATCGCGCGCGATCGATTCCACGCGCTCTACGACCTGGCGCCGATCCCGTACGTGACGGTCGACATCGTCGGGATCATCGTCGACCTCAACCGCGCGGCGGAGCTGATCCTCGGCGCGCCCCGCACGCGCCTGATCGGCGGCCCGATCGCGCTGTTCGTCGATGACGACAGCCGCGAGCGGTTCCGCGTGTTCGTCGCGACGGTGTTCTCGGCCGGCCACGCCCGGTGCGCCGAGATCGGCCTCCAGCGCAGCAACGCGCCGCCCGCCACCGCGCAGATCGACGGCGTCGTGCTGCGCGAGGCCGCGAGCGACGGTCCGCGCTGCGTGCTCGCGATCGTGGATATCACCGCCCGCAAGCAGGCCGAGACCGCCCGGCGCAAGGCCCAGGACGAGGTGCTCGCGATCGTGTCCCATGATCTCCGCGGCCCGCTCAACGCGATCGGCCTCGCGTGCGACGCGCTCGCCAGCGGGCTCGACGCGAGCGATCACCACGACTGCGTGTCCGCGATCGAGCGCGCCGCCGGGCGCTGCGAGCGGCTGATCAAGGACCTGCTCGGCGTGGCGCACATCGAGAGCGGCCGGCTCAAGCTCGAGCTCGCGCCCTTCGATCTGCGCGACCTGGTGCGCCAGGTCTGCCGCGATCTCGCGACCACCGCGACGGCCGCCGGCTCGGCGCTGACGATGACACTCCCCGACGACCGCGCCGAGCTCGCCGGCGATCGCGACCGCATGTACCAGGTCCTCGCCAACCTGATCGGCAACGCGATGGTCCACGCCCGCGGCGCCGCGATCGAGGTCAGCGTCGCCGTGCGCCCGCGCCAGCTCGTGCTCGCGGTCACCGATCGCGGCCCGGGCATCACCGCCGACGAGCTGCCGCTGGTGTTCGAGCGCTACCGCCAGGGCACGCGCCACCACGGCGGCGCCGGCCTCGGCCTCGCGATCGTCAAGGGCCTCGCCGAGGCCCACGGCGGCACCGCCACGGTCACGAGCAAGGTTGGCCAGGGCGCGCGCTTCGAGATCACGCTGCCGCGCGGCGACGCGCGGGACTGAGGCGCTACGGCTGGATCGTCGGCCAGACCGCGACGCCGCAGACGCGGTGGCCGATGCGCTCGACGATCGGCAGCGCGCGGACCTGGCGAAAGCCGGCGACGACGTCCTTGCGGACGAGCAGCGCCTCGAACGCGTCGAGATCGCGGTGGAGCGTGGCCTCGTCCTCGGTGAAGCAGACCAGCGCGAGGGCGGCGTCGCGGATCAGCGGCTCGCCGCCGAGCTTGCGCAGATCGGCGATCAGGTGGCGCTGCCACTGCTGGGCGTAGCGCGCGTCGCGGAGGCCGCCGGCCTTGCGCTGGCGCGCGAGCTTGAGCTCGAGCCAGAGCGCGTCGGTGGGCGGTGCGCTCGCGGGATCCTGGGGTGCCTCGGCGCACGCGAGCACGAGATCGCAGCGCGGGCGATGGCTGCGCTTGCGCCCGGCTGTCGACGGATAGTGGACCTCGCGCAGGACGGTGTGGCGACCGGCGAGCGCGCCGGCGAGCGCGGCCTGCAGGCGCGGCTCGGCCCATTCGTCGAGGCCATGGGGCTCCTGCGCGAGGCAGAGCTCGGCCTCGAGGGCGGTCATCGCGTCGGCGAGCGCGTCGGCGAGATCGGCCGCGAACCACGGCACGCGTGCGGTCATGGCAGCAGCGGGCACCGGCGCCGCGGGAACGATCGCGGGCCGAGCTTGCCGAAGTCGCAGTCGATCGTGTCGGCGGCGAGCGCGGTGATCACGCCGGCGCCGTAGCGCGGATGGCGCACGGCCTGACCGACGGTCCACGGCGATGACGATGGTGCGGGGATCGCGGCGATCGGGGCCGCGCGCCGCGGCGCATCGAGGATCGACGCCGCCGGCGGCCGCGGCGCGGCCTCGTGCAGCGCGACCAGCTCGGGCGGGATCAGCGCGAGCAGCGGGCTCGGCCCGCCGCTGGCGCCGTGCTGGTGCGGGCTCGCGTGATACGAGATCTCGACGCCATCGCGCGCGCGCGTGATGCCGACGAACAGGAGCCGGCGCTCCTCGGCGGGATCGCCCGTGTCGCCGCGCTGCACCAGCGGTACGACCCCGACATTGGCGCCGGCGATGAAGACGTGGCGGAACTCGAGGCCCTTGGCGGCGTGCAGGGTCAGGAGGCGCACGCCCTCGGCCTGCGCGTCGTCGGCCATCGCGAGCGGGATGCCGCGCGAGCCGAGCACCGCCGCGATGACCTCGAACTGCGCGCGCAGCCGGCACAGGACCGCCAGCTCGCGATGCGGCACACCGCCGGCGTGGAGCTCGGCCAGGCGCGCCGCGAGGTAGACCGCCTCGCCGATCGGATCGTGGTGGCGGCGGATCGCGATCGGCGCGCCGGCCGCGCGCGCGCTGGTGAGCGCGCCGGTGCCCGACGGCTGCGCGCCGAGCACCGCGCGCGCCGCCTCGAGGATCGTGCGGGTGCTGCGGTAGCTGGTCGGCAGCTCGGCGGCCCGACAACCGAGCTCGGTCTCGGCGTGCGCGAACAAGGCCGGCGCGCTGCCGCGCCAGCCGTAGATCGCCTGCAGCGGATCGCCGACGCCGAAGAAGCGGGTGTCGGGGCCGCGCAGCTGGCGCAGGAACCCGAGCTCGCGCGGCTCGCAGTCCTGCAGCTCGTCGACCAGGAGCCAGCGCGGCCGCGGTGGGCCACCGGCTGCGAGCAGCGCGCTCGCGTGGTCGATCAGCTCGTCGAAGTCCATCGCGTTCTGCGCGCGCCGCGCGTCGCGGGCGAGCGCGGCGAGGCGCGCGAGCTCGTCGCCCGCGGGGTCCGCCACGACCGCGCGCAGGCGCTCGCGCAGCTGACGGCGCGGCACGCGCAGCTTGTGGCCGCGCACCAGCGCCGCGACCAGCGCGTCGCTGGCGTCGTCGTCGAGCACGGCGAAGTCCGGCCGGTAGCCCAGGTGCTCGATCGGCAGCGCCCGGTGCAACAGCGTGCACGCGACGCCGTGGAACGTGCCCATCAGCCAGCGCTCGTCGGGCGCGACCGGGCGCTCGGCCAGCTCCTCGAGCCGCGCGCGCAGCTCGTCGGCGGCGCGGGTCGTGAACGTGACGACCGCGATCTGATCGAGCGGGACGCCACGCACGAGGTGCAGGTAGAGCGCCTTGTGGACCAGCACGGTCGTCTTGCCGCTGCCGACCTGCGCGCGGACCAGCGCCGCCGGTGCGTCGTCGAGCACCGCGGCCTGCTGCGCGGGATCGAGCGCGATCATGCGCGCGTGCAAGCGCGGGCACGCGTCGCGGACCTCGGCGAGGCGCGCGGCGAGCGGCGCGGCGATCGGCGCCTCGGGCGGCGCCTCGCGGTCGTCGCCCGGGCGCACCGGGCGGCGCTCCTCGCGCAGCGCGCGCCGCAGCTCGCGCAAGCCCGGCTGCGCCGCGATCTCCATCAGTTGACCTCGCGCGGCCGCGTGCTGCCATCGGCGAGCACGTAGCCCGACGCGAGCTTGTCGTTGGCCGCAGCCTCGGTCGCCGGCCGGCCTGCGACCAGATCGTCGTGGCGGCGCTGCAGCTTGACCGCGGTCCGCAGCGCCCGCTCGCGGGCCTCGGCGCCGAGCTCGATCGCCAGCGCGCCGTCGTCGGGGGTCTCGACCTCGGCGGCGATCGCCTGCCACAGCCGGCGGCGCGCGGCCTCGGCGCCCAGCCACGCCGCCAGCCCCGGGCTCGCGACCTGCGCGACCAGCCGCGCGCCGTGGCGCTCGATCGATCCGAGCGAGGCCAGCAGATCGGCGCCCGGGACCCGCGCCGCGCGCAGCCGCGCGAGGACCTCGGGCCAGCGCGAGGCGACCTCGCGCCACGGGATCCGCGGCGCGCGCGCGATCGCGGGTGGCGCGGGCCGCGCGATCCGGTCGGGCACCGCGACGTCCTCGATCAGCCGTCGCAGCGCCCAGCCGATCAGCTGCGGATCGCGCGCCCAGCTGCCGACGCACGCCGGGCAACCGCGGCGACACTGACACCCCTCGACCAGCGCGATCGCGCCGGCGAGCACGCGATCGATCTGCTCGTAGGCCTTGGCCGCGTAGCCCAGGCCGCCGGGGTGGCTGTCGTAGCAGACCAGCGCGGTCGCGCTCGCGCCGGTGTCCTCGTCGGTGAAATGGAAGCTGGTGCCGAGCAGATCCGATCGCTCCGCCATCGTCGCCAGCCGCGCGCACGCGCCGAGCGCGTGGACCATGCCGGCGAGCGCGTCCTCGCGCTCCTGGCCGAGCACCGCGAGCACCGGCTCCGACACCGTCAGCCACAGCGCCTCGGTCTCGAGCGCGAGGCGCAGGTGCTCGTGCAGCGCCTCGTAGCCGAGGTTCTGGTGGTTGTGGAACTCGAGCATCTTGTAGCCCACCACCGTGTCCTCGACGCGCACGTCGCCGAAGCACGCGCGGGTCAGCTCGACGGATCGCGCCTCCTGCGTGAGCAGGACGTCGATCGCGGTGCGGACATCGGGCTGGGTGTAGAAGTTCTGCTCGACCTCGACGACGGTCGCGACGTGCTGCACGAGATCGAGGGTCTCGATCTGGTACTGCACGCCATCGTGCAGGTAGACCGCGCGCGGATGCGCCTCGCGGTAGACCTGCGGCCGGCTCATCTCGGTGATCGTGGTGCCGGTGCCGCGGTTGACGACCTTGAAGCGATCGTTGTGGATGTTGCGCAGCCCGACCTCGCCTGCCGGGAACGCGCCGCCGGTCCAGTGCCAGCTGCCCAGCACCTCGCGGACCTCGCCGGCCTTCTCGAGGACGATCGCGATCTCGCCGAGGTCCGGGAACACCGCGGCGTCGTCGAGCCCGAGCGGCAGCTCGGCGGCGGCCGCGCGCACGTGCGCGAGCTGGATCGCCAGGTTGTCGCGATCGACGACGGCGTGCTCGGCGGCCTGCCCGACCAGCCAGTCGGGGTTCGCGGCGATGAACTGGTCGGTCGGCGACACCGCGAGGATGATCACCGCGTGCGCGATCTCGCTGCGCCGCCCGGCGCGGCCGAGCTGCTGCCAGAAGCTGGCGCGCGTGCCCGGGAACCCGCCCTGCACCACCACCTGCAGCGCGCCGATGTCGATGCCGAGCTCGAGCGCGTTGGTCGAGACCACGCCGAGCAAGGATCCATCGACGAGCGCGCGCTCGACGCCGCGCCGCTCCTCGGGGGTGTAGCCGCCGCGATAGCCCGCGAGCAGGTAGGCCTCGTCGTGGCCGGCGACGTCGCGCAGCTTGTCGCGCGACTCCTTCAGGACGATCTCGGTCTCCTTGCGGCTCTTGCAGAACGCGATCGTGCGGTGGCGCGCGCCGATGAGGTGCGGCAACAGCGTGGCCAGCTCGGCGGTGACCGGCAGGCGCGTGTCGTTGGCGGCGAGCGGCGGCTGCCAGAAGTGCACGACCTTGCCGGCCGACGGCGAGCCGTCGCGCTCGACCAGCGCGAAGTCGCGGTGGCACAGCGCCTCCGCGTGCTCGCGCGCGTTGGCGATCGTCGCCGAGCTGCACAGGAACTGCGGCGCCGAGCCGTGGTGCGCGCAGATCCGCAGGAGGCGCCGCATCAGGTTGGCGAAGTGCGCGCCGAACGCGCCGCGGTACGAGTGCAGCTCGTCGATCACGATGTAGCGGACGTTGCGGAACAGGTGCGCGAAGCCGCGCCGGCCGTGGTTGGGCAACAGCGCGCTGTGCAGCATGTCGGGGTTGGTGAGCACCAGGTTCGCGCGATCGCGCACGCGCGTGCGCTCGGCCGGCGGCGTGTCGCCGTCGTACACGCCGGCGCCGATGCGGGGCACCGCGAGATCGGTGCGGGTCGCGAGGTGATCGACCAGCCCGAGCACGCCGCGCAGCTGATCCTGGGTCAGCGCCTTGGTCGGGAACAAGAGCAGCGTGCGCGCCGCGGGATCGTCGAGCACCGACTGCATCACCGGCAGCAGGTACGCGAGCGACTTGCCGCTGGCGGTGCCGGTGGTGACCACGACGTTCTGCCCGGCGCGGGCCGCCTCGAACGCCTCGATCTGGTGGCTGTAGAGCCGCGCGATGCCGCGCTGCTCGAGGGTCTCGCGCAGCGCCGGGTGGAGCGCGCCGGGGATCGGCGCGGTGATCGCCTCGCGGGCGGGGATGGTCCGGGTCGCGATCACGCGGCCCGGGAAGCGCGACAGGTCGAGGTCCATGGCAGCTCCGGCTCGGAGCTGCTCATCCTATCAGTGACTGCACAGGCGTCCAGTTATCGGCACGCCTCTCGCGGAACCCCGCGCGATCACGAAGCGATCAGCAGCGAAACCAGCCGGCGAAGCTCTGGCGCGCGCAGTGGCTGATCAGGACCTCGTGCTCGCGCTCGGCGCTCAGGAAGCAGACCAGCGTGCCGCCGATCGGATCGACATCGACGAAGCCGACGCCCGCCGCGGGTGCGTCGTCGGCGTCGTAGACCCGCAGCTCGCCGCCATCGCCGGTGTGCCAGTCGCGATTGAGATAGAGGATGACCGAGACGATGCGCGCGTCGTCGGCGGCGTGGGCCGGGCTCGCGTCGTCGTGCGCGTCGATCGCGAAGCGATCGCGGTGGCGCTGGTAGAACCCACCCGCGGGATACGCGGCGTAGTGGCCGACGAGCTCGACGAGCCCGAGGTAGAGCGTGCGGTTGAACGCCTGCTTGAGGTGATCGAGCTCGATCCACAGGAGCGCCTGCGCCGCGGTCGGCGCGGCGCGATCGAGCCAGTGGACGTCGTCCTTGCGCACGCGATCGCGCACCTCGTGGCCACCGCCGCGACCGGTGCCGGCGCGCGCGAACCCGTCGGCGCGCTGGATGTCCTCGAGGTCGGTGGCGAGCGACGCGACGGTCGCCGCGGCGAGGAAGCCAGGGCAGACGCACAGGCCGGTCGCCCCCATCACCACCGCGATCCCCTCGACCTCCATCACCGGGCTATAGCACGCGCGAACGCCGTGGTACGCAGGCGCGATGTGGCGCGTGTACCTCTCGCTCCTCGTCGTGATCGCCCTCGGCCGCGCGGCCCACGCGCAGATCGTCGACGTGCAGTCGATGATCGGGCAGGACGTGAAGGATGGCCCGTCGGGCAAGCTCGACACGTCGGTCGACTGGCGCACCGGCAACACCCGGCGGCTCCGCGTCGCGGGCGCGGTGGTCGCGCGCTGGCGCGCGGGCGATCACCTGGTCTTCGGCATCGCGCGCGGCGAGTACGGGCGCAGCGCCGGCGTCGCGCCCGCGGTCCAGGTGACCGACGCATCGCGCGACTTCGAGCACCTGCGCTATCGCTGGCAGGCGACGACGCGGCTGGCGCCCGAGGCGTTCGCGCAGCACGAGGCGGATCGCTTCCGGCGCCTGCGCTCGCGCGCGCTGGCCGGCGCCGGGCTGCGCGTGCGCGTGACCCAGAGCGCGCAGTGGTCGGTGCACGTCGGGGCGGCGGTGATGCTGGAGTACGAGTGGCTGACGCGCGACGACCTTCCGGACGCCGGCACCGCGACGACCGACGCGCGGCTATCGACGTACGCGGTCGCGCTGTGGAAGCTGAACGACGACGTCGGGGCGAGCGAGACCATCTACGTGCAGCCGCGGCTCGATGCGCCGCGCGACATCCGGTTGCTCGAGGAGGCGGCGCTGACCGCGAAGCTCGCGAAGCAGGTCGCGTTCCGCTTCGCGCTGGTCATCGCGCGGGATTCGCGGCCGCCGCCGGGGACGGCGAAGATGGATACGGGCCTGCAGAGCGGGCTGCAGGTCGAGTTCTGACCGCCGGGCGATCGCTGGCAATCGCCGCGCGCGTCAGTCACATCGCGCGCGGGCCGCTACAGAGGAGCCATGCGCTCGCTCCTCCGAACCATCCCGCTGTTGATGTGCTGTCTCGCGGCCTGCGCCGCGCCGCCCGATGAAGGCGTCGGGGCCGACGCCGGCGTCGACGAGGCCACCGGTGCGCCGGTCGGCGAGACCGCGCCCGAGCTGCCCGCGATCGAGGTCTCGCCGTCGGGGGCGCTGCGCGCGCCGACGCCCGACACGACGATCCTCGGCGGTCCGCCCAGCCCCAGCACGGTCACCAGCGCGACGTTCACGTTCTCGTCATCGCGCGCGGGCTCGACCTTCCAGTGCCGGCTCGACGCGGGCGTGTGGACCGCGTGCTCCTCGCCGCGCGCGTACACCGCGCTCGCGAGCGGCAGCCACACGTTCCGCGTGCGGGCGTGCACGACCAGCTGCGATGCCTCGCCGGCGACCCGCACGTGGACGATCGACGTCACGCCGCCGAGCGTGACGATCATCTCCGGCCCGCCGCCGGTCACGAACCTCGCGAGCGCGACGTTCGCGTTCACCGCGTCCGAGGCCGCCACCTTCCAGTGCCAGCTCGACGGTGGCCTCTGGTCCGGTTGCACGTCGCCGACGACCTACACCGGGTTGGCCGGCATCAGCCACACGTTCGCGGTCCGCGGCTGCGACGCGGCCGGCAACTGCGGCACCGCGAGCCGGACCTGGGCCGTCGACACCACGCCGCCCGTGGTCACGATCTACAGCGGGCCGACGAACCCGTCGAGCTCGCCGAGCGCGAGCTTCCTGTTCACGGTGAGCGAGCCCGCGAGCGTGCAGTGCCAGCTCGATGGCGGCGCGTACGTCGCGTGCAGCTCGCCGTACGCGATCGGTTCGCTCGCGGATGGAACGCACGCCTTCTCGGTCCGCGCCTGCGATGCGGTCGGCAACTGCGGCACCGCGAGCTACGGCTGGTCGATCGACACCTCGCCGCTGACGTTCACGCTCCTCACCGCGCCGCCGGAGCGCTCGACCGAGCACACCGCGAGCTTCACCTTCGTCGCCAGCAAGCCGGCGTCGTTCCAGTGCTCGCTCGACGGCGGCAGCTACGCCGCGTGCAGCTCGCCGTGGACCTTCCCGGTCGCCGACGGCCAGCACTGGGCGTACATCCTCGCGTGCGATGGCACGGGCTGCACCGCGCCGCCGCCGAACACGACCTGGGCCTGGTACGTCGACCCGCTGTTCTGACCGGCGATCGTCAGGCGACGCAGGCGCGGCGGCGCGCCGGCGGGCTCGCCGCCAGCGCCGCGGTCCGCGCGTCGAGCGCGGCCGGCGCGTTCCACAGCGCGAGCAGCGGCTGTTCGAGGAGCGACCCGAGGCGCGCGCCGGCGTAGTCGACGAGGTGCACGCCGCCGTCGGGATCGATCGCGGCCTGCTCCCACGCCGCGCGGCACGGGCGAAACACCGCGCGGTTGGCGAAGTCATCGGCGGCGCGGAACGCGACCGAGGCCGGATCCGCGCACGCGCACCCCGCGGGCGGCGCGAGGTGATCGACCAGCACGATCGCCGTCGGCGCGAGCGCGTCGCGCAGCGCCGCCATCGCGCCCTGCACCGCCGGCGCATCGGGCGCGAGCAGATCGTGGCGCGCGAACGGCGTGGCGGGATAGGTCTCCTCGACCTTGAGCCAGTCGACGCCGAGCTGGGCGCACAGCCGGCCGAGCGCGGGCAGCTCGGCGACGTTGGACGCGCCGACGACGGTCGACACGCCGAGGCGCAGATCCGCGCCGACCTTCTGACGCAGCGCGACCGCGCCGGCGAGGTTCGCGATCACGCGATCGAAGCGGCCGAGGACCCGGATGCGATCGTTGGTCGACGCGGTCGCGCCGTCGAGCGAGACCATCAGCGACGTCACGCCGCCGTCGATCAGCGCGCGGACGCGATCCTCGTCGAGGAGCGTACCGTTCGACACGAGGTGGATGTCGCCGCGCCCGGGCCGCCGCGCCCGCGCGCGCGCGATGCTGCGCAGGACCTCGGGGAAGATCGGCGCGGTGATCGACTCGCCGCCGTGGGTGAACGCGACGTAGTCGGCGTGGGCGAAGGCGTCGTCGAGCGCGTCGAGCACCCAGGGCTTGATCGCGCGGGCGCGGCCGCTGACGGTCCGCGCCGGGGCATCGGTGATGCAGTGCTGGCAGCGCAGGTTGCACGCCTCGGTCACGGTGACGTAGAGCCGCGTCGGGTACGCGGGGCTCACGACGTGCCCCTCCGTGAACGCGTGGGCCGCGATCGCCGCGTTGCCGGCGACCAGCGCGATCTCCGTGTCCCTGGCGCGGCGATCCACGACCGCCGCGCTGCGCGGCCCGAGGTGGAGCACCTCGCCGTCGAGCCGCGCCTCCCCGACCGCGAGCAGGAGCGTGGAGCCGGGCCCCGCCGGCAAGGTGATCGAGCGCGGGGCATCGCCGCGGTGCAGGACGAGATCGATCGCGTCCTCGCGGCGCTGGCGGCGGATGAGGATCGCGTCGTCGAGCTCGATCACCGCCTCGTCGCCGTCGCGCAGGAGCGTCTCGCGCGCGCGCAGCGCCAGCGCCGCCCGCACGATCGCGCGCGTCCCACCGTCGTCGGCGTCGCGCGGCACATCGCCATCCCAGATCAGCGGCTGGCGATCGGGCCACGAGTCCTCGAACGCGCGGGTCGCGGCGTCATCGCCGGCCGCGAGCCCGAGCTCGTCGCCGTAGTAGACGAGCGGCACGCGCGCGCCGAGCGCGATCGCCACCAGGCCGAGGCGCGCGAGCGCCGGATCGCGGACCACCGTGCGCAACCGCGGCTGATCGTGGGTGCCCACGAAGCCGAGCGCGCGCCCGCCATCGACCGCGCCGCGGCGGCGCTGCTCGGTCGCGATCGCGACCAGCGATGGCGCGTCGACCGCACCGCGCAGCCAGCCGACCAGGCCCTCGCGGTGCGCGAAGTCGGTCGCCGCGTCGAGCACCGCCGGCGCGAACCGATCGACGCACGCCGGGACGACCTCGCCGAAGACGATCGCGTCGTTGCGCACCGCGCGGACCGCGGCGCGGATCGCCGCGCACAAGGGCAGCGGCAGATCGGCGGCGGCGTCGACGCGCACGCCATCGGCGCCGCGCGCGACCCAGGAGGCGAACGTCGCCGCGATCCAGGCCTGGACCTCGGGGAGGTCGGTGCGCAGGAGCGGCTCCTGCCACTGGCCCTTCTGGTAGTGCGCGTAGCCCGGATCGGGCCCGTCGGTGAACGGCCAGCGCTGCGCGTCGAACCAGCGCCAGTACGGCGAGGCCGGGCCCCGCGCGCGCACGTCCTGGAACGGCGGCGCGTCGCGGTGCACGTGGGTCGCGGCCACATCCACGATCACGCGCAGGCCGCGATCGTGGGCCGCGGTGATCAAGCGAGCGAACGCGGCGTCGCCGCCGAGGGCGGGATCGACCGCGCGCGGATCGATCGCGTCGTAGCGATGGGCCGAGGGCGCCACGCCGATCGGCGTGAGGTGCAGCGCGGTGACGCCGAGGTCGACGAGGTACGGCAGCGCGAGGGTGATGCCGTCGAGATCGCCGCCGGCGCGGACCTCGCGCGCCCAGCCCGGCGCGCCGTCCCAGCCGCCCGCGCGCCGGAAGCGATCGACGAACACGGTGTACACCACCGCATCACGCCACCACGCGGGAAGCGACGGCGCCAGCTCCGCGAGCGTCACGCGAAACGCCGCGCCGTGGGCGTCGCCGATCGTGCGGCCGTCGGCGAGCACGAACGCGTACTCGAGGGTCTTGCCGGCGCCGGGCAGCGCGGCCTCGAACCAGGCGTGCGCGTCGGCGCCATCGCCGTCGCGGCCGACGCACGCCATCGCGGTCACGGCCGGCCCCCCGCCCTCGTCGGACCGCACGCGCAGCGTCCCCGGCCCGCGCAGCCCGGCGCGCACGATCACGCGGCCGTCGTCGGCGATCCGCAGCCACGGCGCCGCCGGCGCGTGCAGCACCGGCTCGCCCGTGCCGCCGACCACGAGCAGGCCGTTGGTCTCGTCGTCGCGGGTGCGCGTGCGCCACGCCGGATCCAGCCACCACGCGCCACCGGGCTCGCGCGCCTTGATCTCGTAGACGCCGGGCCCGAGCCGCAGCTGCGCCTCCCAGCCCGCGCCCGCGGGCGCCATCGCGATCGGCTGCGGCCAGCACGGCAACTCGCCGTGCAGCTCGAGCCCGCTGACCGGGCGCGGCGGCCGCGCGCGGACCGTGACCAGCGCGCCGCCGGCGTCGAGGACGCGGACCTCGGGCGCCATCACGCGCCCGCGAAGATCCGCTCGATCGTCCGCCGCGGCGTGCCGTCCGGCGGCCGGATATAGGTCACGTGGCCGTGATCGTCCGCCGACGCCGTCCAGTGCTTGCCGCTGGCCTCCGCGCGGGCGCGGAACCCCGCGGCGATCTCGGCCTTGTGGCGCGAGGTGTAGACCTCGATGCCCTGCGCGCCCTCGATCACCCGGTCCATGCGGGCCTTGTCGCGGATGCGCGCGGGGTGCGCGACGACGTCGAGCGCGCCGTCGGCGCGGATCGTCTCGATCGCCTCCTCGGGCGTCCAGCCGAACAGCGCCTTGCCCTCGGTCCAGAACCGCACGTGGTGGCGGATGAAGTCCTCGTACACGAGGCGGTTGCGCTCGAGCACGAGGTTGAGAAACGACTGCAGCTGCGGGAACTCGGTGCCGTAGAGCGTGCCCAGCACGCGATCCGGATCGATGAACCAGCGCTGCTCCTCGGGCAGATCGGTGAGCCACGCCAGCACGAACTCGCGCCACCGCCGCGACGCGGCGACCGCGCGATCGCCGAGCCGCGTCGTCGACAGCGAGCCGTCGAGGGCGCGCTCGGGCGGGAAGTACGCGAGGATGTGGACCTGCTCCGCGCGCGGCGTGCCGAAGTGGATGAAGGACGTGACCTCCATCGCCGGCACGAGCGTCACGCCCAGCTCCACGGCCGCGGTGGCGGCGCGCGGCACACCCGCGAAGCTGTCGTGATCGGAGATCGCGATCACCTGCATGCCGAGCCCGGCGCGAAACGCGACGTAGTCCTCGGGCTCGGCGCGGCCATCCGAGAACTTGGTGTGGCCGTGCAGATCGGTCGCGATCGTGTCGGTCATTGCGCGGCGGCCTCGAGCGAGACCGTCGTCGGCGCCGCGACCACGGGCGCGTTGATCGCGCCGGTGATGACGTAGTTCGCGAAGCCGTTGTTGTCCCAGAACTCGGTGGTGCGCGCGCCGTTCACGACGCCGTGGCGGTAGACCACCGCGTACTCGAACTTCGACGCCGCGCCCGGGATGTCGAGATCGATCTTCCAGCGCTCGCGGCCGCCGTACGGGAAGCTCTCGGTCCAGTACCACGCGTTCTTCTGGCCGGGCGCGCCCATGCCGAAGTGCTGGATCGTGTTCCAGCCGTCGGTGGTGCCGACGATCTCGATGCCCTTGTCGTAGTCGAGGTTCGCGACCTGGATCGACAGCTGGCCGTGCACGCCGGTGCCATCGACGGTGGCGGTGTTGAGCCACGGCTCGACGCGGATGATCTGGTAGGCCGGGCCCGGGTTCACGACGTGGAGCTCGCCCTGGTTGTCGTCGAGCCAGGTGTGGCCGGCGCCGTCCTGGTACCAGGCGTCGAACAGCACGACCTGCGAGCCGCTCACCTGCACGGTGACCTGCCACTCCTCGGAGCCGTCGGGCGCGGTGCCGGCGTAGGCGCCGAGCGCGGTGCGCTCGGTGGTGTCGTCGGGCAGGTGGTAGACCACGCCGACGCGCTTCCAGTTCAGATCGGCGTTGACCACCGGCTTGACCTTGAGCTTGAGGTGCACGGCGACGATGCCGCAGCCGAAGCGCGTGTTCGCGCTGCAGTCCGACCACCAGCTGCCGGTGTACGAGACCATCGTCGTGTTGCGGATGCCCTCGTACTGGGCCCAGTCCGCGGACTCGATGGTCCCGGTCGGGTCAGTCGCGTCGACGCAGGCGATCTGCGCGGGCAGGGTCAAGAGGACGCTGCCGGTCAGGGCAGCGCTACCGATCGCAGGGATGCCGCGGCGCAGGCGGGCGAGCGCGGCTTCGAAGAGCTTCGAGTCGGACATGTGCGCGCGACTCAGCAACGGGCATGCCACGCGTAGCTACCCGGAACTCCGTCGGTCGGACCTCGGCGCGCGTCGCGATCCGCAACGTCACCGGCGCGCGGTGTTGCCGCTCGGCGTGAGAGCGCGGGTTCGACGCGGCGATCGCGTGCGCGTCAGTCGGCCGCGCCGACGCGGCACTGGTCCTCGCGCTCGTGCATCGCCGGCCCCGCCGGCCAGCGCTTGACCAGCCGCCCGTTGGGCCGACCCGGCGGCTCGAGGTAGGCGCGGCGGTGCTGCATCGTGCGCGCGGGGTTGCTGTTGGCGATGAAGCGGCTCTCGCCCATCGTCCACGGCTCGCGGTACGCGCCGGCGCGCTCGTCGACGGCGCGGAAGAACCCGCGCGCGGCCTCGGCGTTCATCGCGAGCCGGACCACGCGGTTGACCGCGCCCTGGGCCGTGTCGTAGTCGTCGGCGGGCAGCGCGCAGTCGCGCTCGAGCGTCGCGTACCAGGCCGCGACCGCGGAGTCGGCGCCGCGCAAGGCCGGCGGCAGCTCGCGCAGCATCGCGTGGACGGTCTCGGGGAACGGCGCGATCGCGGTCGCGATCGCCCGCGGCATCGGCTGATACGGACAGCGGATCTCGACGACGCGCGGCTTCTCGGGGCCCGAACAGCCGTCGTGGTGATAGTGCTCGCTCTGGCTCAGGCGGCCGCGGCTCGACCGGCCGCGGACCTCGCTGTGGGTCGCGTCGTCGCCGCCGACCGCGCGACACACCACCAGCCCGGCGCGATCGATCAGCGCGAAGAACGCCTCGCGGTGCTCGGGCTGCAGCAGCACGTCGTCGACGTAGTCGGCGGGCGCGGCCGCACCGTCGTCGTGGTCGAGGCCCAGGATGATCATCCCGAGCCCGGCCCGCGCTTCGAGGCGCGGGCGCCAGGCGCCGAAGCGGAGATCGGAGGTGGGCATCGCGCGGCGGAATACAGCACCCCGGCGGCTGACGCAACCGCGGTGCGTGCGGCACCCAGCTGCACCTGCCCGACTCACCCACTGCTCCCCCAGATCGTGCTCGGCAGGTCGCGCCCCGGCCGATACACTGGATCACGATGCTCAAGTGGGACGACGTGACCCGGCTGGCGCAGCGGCTTGGTGGCATCCCCGTGCTCGGCTGCCAGCCGGGGAGTCCCGCGGCGCGCGCCGGCGTGAAGTACGGCGACGTGCTGCTGGCAGTCAACGGCGTCCCGACGCCTGACTGGGGCACCTATCTCGAGGTCCGCGCGGCGATGAAGGGGCCGATGCGGGTCGAGGTGTTCCGCGGCGGCGCGACGCTGGCCTTCGAGTTCGATCTCGCGCGCCCGACCGAGCCGGTCGATCCGATGGCGCTGCTCGAGGAGCTGATCGAGCGGCGCGCGCTACCCCTCGCCGAGATCGGCGCCCAGCGCGACCCGCTGCCCAGCTGATTCCAGGTCGCTGTCGCGGTAGCGCTTGAGCTTCTGGTAAAGCGTGCTGCGCGACACGCCGAGCCGCACGGCCGCGCGATCGACGTTGCCGTGCTCGATCCGCAGCACGTGCTCGACGTGGCGACGCTCGACGGCATCGAGGGTCATCGCGGTCTCGGTCGGCGCCGGCGCTGGCGAGGCCTCGAACCGCAGGTGCATCGCGCGCACCGGCCCGGCACCGCCGGACAGGAGCATCGCGCGCTCGATCACGTTGCGCATCTCGCGCAGGTTGCCGGGCCAGGGATAGGCCTGCATCGCGCGCAGCGCGTCGGGCGCGAACTCCAGGCCATGGCCGAGCGACGCCGCGACCTGGCGCGCGAGCGCCGGGACGTCCTCGAGCCGCTCGCGCAGCGGCGGGATCGCGAGCTGGATCGTGTTGATGCGGAAGTACAGATCCGAGCGGAAGCCGCCCTCGCGCGCCATCCGACCGAGGTCGCGATTGGTCGCGGCGATCAGGCGCACGTCGACGGTCTGGCTGCGCACGTCGCCGACCCGGCGAAAGCGCTTCTCCTCGACGACCTTGAGCAGGCGGGGCTGAAGCGCCGCGTCCATCTCGCCGATCTCGTCGAGGAACGCGGTGCCGCGGTGCGCGACCTCGAGCAGCCCCAGCTTGCTGGTGGCGGCGCCGGTGAACGCGCCGCGCTCGTGCCCGAACAGCTCGCTCTCGAGCAGCTCGCGCGACAGCCCCGCGCAGTTGATGTCGACGAAGGCCTCCTGCGCGCGCGGGCCGTGATCGTGGAGCCAGCGCGCGAGCACGCCCTTGCCGGTGCCGGTCTCGCCCTGGATCAGCACCGGCATGTGGCTGCCGAGCACCTGGTGCGCGTGCTCGAGGAGCTGGCGGATCGCGTGGCTCACGCCCGCGAACGGATCGAGCTGGTGCCGGCCCTCGCTCGCGGTCCGCGCCATCTCGCGCCGCCGATCGCGCACCGCGCCGAGCAACCGCTGCACCATCCCGGCGAGCGTGCCGGAGTCGGTGGGCTTGGCCAGGAAGTTGTCGGCGCCGGCCTTCATGGCTTGCACCGCGAGCTCGAACGACGCGTGCCCGGTCAGCATCAGGATCGGCACGCGCTCGTCGATGCGGCGCAGGGTCCCGATCAGCGCGAGGCCATCGCCGTCAGGCAGGCAGTGATCGATGATCGCCAGATCCGGCGAGTGCTCGCGTAGCTCGCGCTCGGCGCCACTCGCGGTATCGGCCTCGAAGACCACGTAGCCGCGCGACCGGAGCACCGCGCGCATCGCCGCGCGCACGTCCCGGTCGTCATCCACCACCAGTATGGCTCCACCCGCTGTCGCCACGAATTTGTAACCTGTCATCGCCTCCGGACATCCGTCAACGGTCGACCTGGGGGAGAAGTCCTGTTTTTTCGCAGGGTCACGGCTGACCCCGTGGGAGGGCATCGCACCGTCACGTCCGGAGTTCCGGACCCGCTGGTCTCGATTTCCGGACCGCGCGAGCGTGAGCCACGCGCAACTCACGAACACCTCTCGATCGCGTGGCTGGCGCGTCGGTTGCTGAGCGTAGGCCAGGGGAATTCGTGAGCACGTCGATCGATACCGGCCTGAGACTCGGCGAGATCGGCGCGCCGATCGCCGTGCTCGATGGCGCCGCGCGCGTGATCGCCGCGACGCCGACGGCCACTGCGCTCATCACGCGCTTTCAGCTCGCGACCGCGCTACCCGCGAGCCTGCCAGTCGAGCTGTCGCGCGAGCTCGCGAGCGTGCCGGTCGGCGTGCCCATCATCTGGCGTCCCCGGACCGAGCTCGACGCGGTGCTCGGCTGCACCCGCTACGATCTCGGCGAGACCGGTGGGCTCTTGCTCATGCGCGAGATCACCGAGCAGCAGCGCGCGCTATCGCAGCGGCTACAGCGCCAGCGGCTCGAGGCCACGGGCCACCTCGCCGGGCTGATGGCCCACGACCTGCGCACCCCGCTGTCGTCGATCGTCTACAACGTCGATCTCCTCTACACCCGCGCCGCCGAGCTCTCGCCCGACAGCACGCGCGCGCTGCTCCACGAGACCCAGCTCGCCGCGGACCTCATGCGGCGCACGATCGCGGGGCTGCTCGACTTCGTGCGGCTCGGGCCGCCGGTCACGGCGACCCCGTCCTTGCGCGAGACCTTCGACCGGGTGTCGAGCCTGTTGCACCCGATGTTCCGCGCGGGCGGCCACGAGCTGCGCACCGAGCTCCACGACGAGCGCGTGCGGCTGCGCGGCAACCCGCTGACGATCGAGCAGATCTTCGTCGATCTGCTGATCCACACGACCGATCTGGCGACCGGGCCGCTGCAGATGGTGGTGACGTCGTCGCCGGTGCCCGAGACCTGGTCGGGCGCGCGCCCGTGGCGGTCGTCCGACGACATGGTGCTGGTCCGGCTGAGCTGCGCGACCGCGATGGCGAGCGAGGCGGTCGCCGACCCGACGCGCGGCGCGCAGGCCGCGGCCGCCAACCTGGAGCTCGCGATCGCGCGCGAGGCGGCGCACGCGCTCGGCGGCCACCTCGCGGTCGACGCCACCCGCGACGGCTGCGCGATCACCGTCGTCTTGCCGACCGCGCGCGGCGAGGAGGGGACCTCGTGACCTCGGTGCTGATCGTCGACGACGACGCCTCCTTCCGGACCACGATCGGCCGCGATCTCAGCGAGCAGGGCTTCGCGGTCGCGCAGGCCCAGAACGCCGACGAGGCGCTCGACGCCCTCGGCCGGGGCTCGTTCGACGTGCTGCTCACCGATCTGCGCATGCCCGGCGCCGACGGCATCGATCTGCTCGAGAAGGTCCGGACGCTCTCGGCGCGGACCCGCGCGATCCTGATGAGCGGCTTCGCCAGCGCCCGCGACTACCAGCGCGCGATCGAGTGCGGCGCGGTGCGCGTGCTGTGCAAGCCGTTCACCTCGAGCGAGCTGCTCCAGGCGATCCGCCAGGCGGTCGATTGCGAGACCGGCTTCCGCGGCTCGATCCACGGCCTGTCGCTGGTCGATCTGCTGCAGATGTTCCACTACGCCCGCCGCTCGCTGGCGATCGTCGTCGACGGCTGGGCCGCCGGCCACGTCTACCTCCAGGACGGCCAGCTCATCCACGCGGAGTACCGCGACCTGCACGGCGAGGAGGCGCTGCGCGCGATCCTCGCGATGCCCGCGGGCTCGCTGCGGACGATGGTCCTGGCCGAGGGCACGCCGCGCACGATCACGCGCGACTTCCAGACGCTCTTGCTCGACTCGCTGCGCACGCTCGACGAGGGCACGCTCGAGGGCCTCGAGAGCGAGTTCGCGGAGTTCGACGAGGTCGCGCCGGTCGCGCGCCCGAGCATGCAGCGCTTCGTCGAGCGCCTGCGGCGGCTCGATGGCTACGCCGCGTCGATCCTCATCGACTCCGACAGCGGCGTCCTCCTGAGCGGCGACGGCGACGCGCTCGGCCTCGACCTCCACATCGCGGCGGCGGGCTACGGCGAGCTGTTCCGCCTGAAGCGCGCGCTGCTCGCCCGCCAGGAGGTCCCCGACCGGATCGAGGACGTCGTCATCACGATGACCAGCCAGTACCACGTGCTCCACGCGCTGCCCGGCGACGCGTCGCTGCTCGTGTGCGTGGTGCTCGATCGGACCTCGGCCAGCCTCGGGCTCGCGCGCTACGCGCTGGCCGCCGCCGACAGCGCCCTCGACCGGGGCCGCGATGCCTAGCCTGATCGAGCTGCTGACCGCGATCGACGAGCTGCCCGCGGACGAGAGCGGCGCGTTCGTCGTCGACGACGGCGCCGCCCCGCTGGGCTCGGTGTTCGTCGAGGGCACGCGCGTGTGCTGGGCCGCCGCGACCGGCCGCAGCCGCCGGCTGCGCGACCTGCTGCGCCGGTACGCGCCACGCACGCTCGACGACGCCGACCTCGACCGCGCGTTCGCCGAGTGTCGCGTTGCCCAGCGCCCGCTCGGCGAGCACCTGGTCGCGCGCGGGCTGGTGTCCGAGGACAGCCTGCGGGTCGCGCTCAAGCAGCACACCGTCGAGTCGCTGATCGCGCAGTGCGATCACCCCGACGGCCAGGCGACCTGGGTCGGCCACCGCCACCGCGGCTACTCGCCGCGGTTCGCGTTCCCCGCCGCCGAGCTGCTCGCCGCCGCCGGCGCCGAGCTGTACGCCGCCGAGTCCGCGGGCGTCGAGACCGACGGCGTCGCGGCGCAGGTGACCGGCGGTGCGTTCGCGATCGGCGACGACGGCGAGCCGGTGCTGGTCCACGCCACCGGCGGCGAGGGCGCCCGGGTCCGCGCGCTGATCGAGCTCGGCGCGTGGGCGACCGCGGCCCTCGACATCGGCAACGGCTTCTCGGCCGCGGTCATCGAGCGCGCGGTCGCCAGCGCCAGCGGCCCGGTGGCGCTCGGCTGGCGCTCGTCGCGCCGCCTCATCAACGCCGCGATCCTCGACTCCCCCGCCGCGCTCGCGCGCGCGGTCAGCGAGCTCACCCGCCGTCGGGCTCCGACGGTGCTCACGACGCGCCTGCCGATGTTCGGCGGCGCCCCTCTCGAACCGCACTCCGCCTCGACACCCTGACAGGAGACCGACATGGCCAACGCGAAAGAGACCCTCCCGAAGCTCATGGACATCGACGGCTGCCTCGGCGCCTGCATCGTCGACAGCAACAGCGGCATGATGCTCGGCGCCACCGGCGGCGGGCCGATCAGCCTCGAGGTCGCGGCCGCCGGCAACACCGAGGTCGTGCGCTCCAAGCGCAAGACGATGAAGGCGCTGGGCATCGCCGATCAGATCGAGGACATGCTGATCACGCTCGGCAAGCAGTACCACCTCATCCGCCCGCTCTCGTCGAACGACGCGCTGTTCATCTACGTCGTGCTCGACAAGTCCCGCGCCAACCTCGCGATGGCGCGCCACCAGCTCACCGCGATCGAGAAGGACCTGACGGTCTGATCACGATCTGATCCACCGCGTTTCGTTCCATCCCACACCGAGGAGATACCGATGCCATCCGAGAAGCAGATCGTGGACGCGTTCGAGAAGGTTGCCGCCGACATGCCGGGGTTCATGGCCGCCTCGCTGGTCGACCTCGAGTCGGGCATGACGCTCGGCCTGAAGTCGCTCCGCCCCGACTTCGATCTCGCCGCCGCCAGCGCCTACAACAGCGAGATGGTCAAGCAGAAGCTGAAGATCATGAAGGCGCTGAACATCCGCACGAACCTCGAGGACATGCTGCTGACGCTCGGCGATCAGATCCACGTGATCAAGATCATCGGGCCGACGACGTTCATCTACCTCGCCGTCGATCGCTCGCAGTCGAACCTCGCGATCGTCCGCAACGTGCTCAACAAGAACGTCGCCGCGTTCTCCTGACCGGCGCCGCGTCCGCGGGAGGACCTCGTATGGCCGTGATCGATCGCGACGCCGGCGAGATCGTGATCCGCGTGGTCTATGACGGGCCACCGGAGGCGGGCAAGACCACGAGCGTGCGCGCGCTCGCGGGCAGCCTGGCCCAGCCAAGCTACACGCCCGTCGAGGACGCCGACGGGCGGACGCTGTGGTTCGACTGGATGGAGTACGTCGGCGGGCGCTTCGAGGGCTGCCGGATCCGCTGTCAGATCGTCAGCGTGCCGGGCCAGCGCGAGCTGGGCGAGCGGCGGCGGCGGCTGCTCGCGGCGGCCGACGTCGTGGTCTTCGTCGGTGACAGCACCGCCGCCGGCTACCCGCGCACGCTCGACTACCTGTTCGAGCTGCGAGCGCTGGTCGCGAGCGCGCCGGGCGCGCCGGTCGGCGTGGTGCTCCAGGCCAACAAGCGCGATCGCCCCGACGCGGTCCCGATCGACGAGCTGCGCGCTCAGCTGGGCCTCGCCGGCTGGTCGATCGGCGTGCTCGAGGCGGTGGCCGCCGACGGCACCGGCATCCGCGAGGCGTTCGTGTACGCGGTCCGGCTCGCGCTCGATCGCGTGCGCGAGCAGCTGACCCGCGGCGAGCTCGCGACCGGCGGCGCGCGGCTGGCCGGCGCCGACGAGCTGCTCGCGACCTTGCGGGCGGGCGAACGCGACTTGCCGCGGGCGCGCCACCGCGCCGCGGTGATCGAGAGCGGGCCGGGCTCGGTCGCCGCCGAGCTGCTGCGCGAGGTGCTGGCCTGCGAGGACGATGGCGCCGCTCCGGCGCGGCCGACCCGCGGCGCCGGCGAGGTCCGGCCGCCGGACGCTGGCGTGCCGAGCGGCGCGATCTGGCCGCCGGTCGAGGGCCGCGCGATCCTGTGCGAGCTCGACGGCGTGGCGCTGCACCCGCGGCGGCTGTCGACCGGCGACTGGGCGGCGGGGCTCGGCGCGGGGTGGCGCGTGGTCTCGACCCGCGACGCGCGCTTCGCCTCGCTCGATCAGGGCCGCGCCGCGCTGATCCCGTGGGCCCGGCTGCACGCGGCCTGCGCGTCGGCGATCTCGGCGCGGCGCTGCATCGTGCTCGCCGACGACGGCGACGGCGGCTGGCGACTGTGGCAGATCGTCCGCGCCGAGCCGTCGCTGCGCGAGGTGGTGGAGGACGCGCTGCGCGAGGCGACCGGCGAGGCGATGCTGTGGCGCGTGTGCCAGGCGGCGCAGCTCCTGCTCGACGCCGATCACACGCTCGCGCGCGCGCCGCTCAGCCTGCCCTGCAACCTCGACACCATCGGGCCCTCGGACGCGAGCGCGGTCTACATCGGGCTCATGCCCGACGCGACCGCGAGTCGGGTGGGCGCCGAGCCGCCGCGCGACCCGCGCGCGCTGCTCGCGAGCCAGCTCGCACCGCTCCTGACGCCGGATCTCGGCGATCGCGGCGCCGCGCTCGGCGCGGTGCTGGCGCGGTTGCCCAGCACGTTCACGCACGCCGAGACGATCGTCCCGGCGATCGCGGCGATCCTCGCCGCGGATCCGGGGCGGTGGCCGGCGCGCTCGGACTGAGCGCGCCGCTACCCGAGCTCGTTGACCACGGCCCACAGCCGGGTGAGGACCTCGCCGGCGGTGGCCGGCCGGACCTGCGCATCCTTCTCGAGCAGATCGGCGATCAGCTGCACCAGGGTCGGCGGCACGCCCGCGACCCGCTCGTCGACGCGCGGCGAGCGCTCGACCAGCACGCGCGCGAGCGTGTCGACCGGGCTGTCGCCGATGAACGGCGAGGTCGCGGTCGCCAGCTCGAACAGCAGCACGCCCAGCGAGTACAGATCGGAGCGCGCGTCGATCACGCCGCCGCGGATCTGCTCGGGCGACATCGCGCGCGGCGTGCCGCTGACGTCCTCCTCGTCGTCGTCGACCAGCGCCTCGTCGGGGCAGCGGGCGCTGCCGAAATCGGAGAGCTTGGGCTGCCCGCCGACGGTGACCAGCACGTTCTCGAGCTTGACGTCGAGGTGCACGATGCCCGCGTCGTGGATCGCGGCCAGGCCCTCGGCGAGCTCGATGCCGATGCGCACGACCTCCGACGGCTCGAACGGCACGTCCTCCTCGTAGTCGGCGAGGCTGGGCCCGCCGACGTGCTCCATCACCAGGTGCTCGTTGCCCTGCTCGTAGACCAGATCGTAGATCGACACGACCGCGCGGTGAGCGACCCGCGCGGCGATGCGGGCCTCGCGGCGCAGCCGCCGGCCGAAGCGGCCGTCGCGATCGACGAGCCGCGTCCGCTTGATCGCCACCTGCCGGCCGAGGATCTCGTCGCGCGCGGCGAGCACCTCGCCCATGCCGCCGCAGCCCAGGAGCGTGCCGACGCGATAGCGACCGCCGATCATCGGCGAGGACGACAGCGAGCGCGCGCGCCGCACGATGCGGTCGTCGGCGGAGTCGCGGCGAGCACGGGAGTCGGCCGTCGGCTGCGTGCGAACTTCATCGGGCGGGTCGAGGCGGCGCAGCACATCGGGCATGACATCCCTCTCGTGGTCCCACCATGGGGCGACAGCCGCGATCCGTTCATCGCGCGCAGCGCGACGCCGCGCCGCGAGGCGGCGCCGCGGAGAGACGCGGGATGACGACCGAGGTGAGGCGCGGGTGGATGGGTACGGCGTGACGGCGGCGGGGCGCATTGCCGGCGCGCGTCGTCACCTGACGATTCGGCCGCGGCACCGGCCTTTTGAGGCCCGCCCCACGAATCGCCAGGGCTGCGGAGATCTCGCAGCGCGGCGGCACCGACATCGGCGCCACCGGTGCGGCACGCGCGCTACGCGGTCACGGTCGGAACGGCTGCTCGTCCTTGCCCCGGGTGGGGTTGGCCAGCCGCCGCGCCACCGCGTCCTGCTCGTCCTTGGTCAGCCGGCGCACGTAGACGCCGGCCGCGTCGATGCTGCGCGCGCCGAAGAAGCCCTCGGCGACCGCGTACTCGACCTCGATCACCATGAACGGATCGTCGCCGATCCACATGAGCTCGTGCTTGCGCGGGATCCCGACCCACGAGCTGAGCGTGAACTTGTCGCGGGTGCCGTCGTCGTTGAGGACGACCATCGTGATGCGCTCGGTCGCGGTCATGAGCTGCGACACCGTATCGTGCGCCCCGGCCCTTGGCCACAGCGATAGCGCGCCCCCCCGCGCGCGGGGTCACGGCGCGGTCACGGAAGCGTCGTCAGGGTCTCGAGCATGCGGTCCCACCAGGGCGTGGCGTCGGCGGCGCTGGTCCGCACCGCGGCGCGCGCGGCCTCGACCCCGGCGTCGACGGTGGCGTCCTGATCCCAGGCCGGCCCCGCGGTCGCCGGGCCCTGCGCGAGGCTCCACTGCTCCCAGCGCGCGGCCGCGCCCTTCGAGGGCGCCGCGGCGTTGACGAAGACGACCTGATCGAGCGCGACCGCATCGGCGACCAGGTGCATCGCCTCCTCGATCGCGTTGAAGTAGCGATCCCAGACCACGCGCCGGGCCAGCTCGTAGGCCGGGCCCTCGGGCGGCATGCCCACGCCCACGACGAAGCTCGCCCAGCGCCCGGCCCACGTCCACGGCGCTGGCGCGGTCAGGATCGGCGACGACACCGCGGCCCGCTCGAACGCGACCGCCGCGGCGATGCGCGCCGGGCCATCGGGATCCTGCGCGAACGCCAGCTCGTAGCGCATCGCGGTGTCCGCGCCCTCGCGCCAGTCGCGCGGGCGTACGCCGTAGAAGCGGAACGGGTAGCGCGGCGCGGTCATTGCTCGATCGTAGCGCGTTCGCCGCGCGCGGCGCGCGCCGTCGTCGGCAAACTGCGGTGGCGGCTACAGCCCGAGCAGCTCGCGCGCCTCGGGATCCGGCGGCCGCACGATCAGGCGATCGACGTTGACCATGCGCGCGCGGATCACGTCGCACACCGGCGTGAACGACGCCTTCTGGAACGCGCGCACCGACGCCGGGTTGTCCGAGCCGATCAGCGCCCACGCGCGGAACGCGTCGCGCTCGCGCAGCACGCCCGCCAGCTGCTCGAGCATGACCGGGCCGACCGAGCGGCCGCGCGCGGTGGGCGCGACGAAGACGTCGTGGACGTAGGCCTCGTACTTGGTGAGCCGCAGCGTGCGCCCGAGCTCGGGCACCTCGACCGGGCCGCGCGCGGCCCAGGCGATGCCCGCGGGCCGGCCGGCGAGCCGCGCCAGCATCGCCACGTCGCCGCGCTTCCAGTGCGCGCGCGCGGTGGTCTCGTCGAGCTCGAGGTGCTCGGCGAGATCCGCGATGCCGGCCGCGCCCAGCGCGTCGTAGTCGGCCGCGTCGAGGCGCGCGACCTCGAGGCCGGGCGGCGCCTCGATGCCGCGGGTCCAGAGCTGGCCGCGATAGAGGTGCATCCGGTGGTACTCGGCGACCTCGGCCGCGACGTTCTTGATCTTGGTCCACGCGGCGCGGGCCTGGGCGGCGGCGGCGCCGGGCGCCTCGCGGGCCGCCCGCGCGCTGCGCGCCACGCTGCGCGCGGTCCGGCTGACCGAGGCGTTGCGGGTCAGCGCCCAGACCTTGACCGCGACCGCGGTCTGCTTCGAGACCGGCAGCGGCGGCAGCGTGTACTCGTTGGCGCCGGTGACGACGTCGAGCCCGACCCGCCCGCGCGCCGCGGCGGCCTCGGCCTCGTGGCCGAGCAGCTTGGCGGCGGCGCCCTTGGCGACCCACTGCGGATCGACGGCCATCGCCAGCACGACCGCGCGATCGCCGTCGTCGAGCACGAGCGCGGCGGCCGCGGCCTCACCCGACGAGTCGTCGATGCGCGCGAGCCGCGCGCGGCCATCCTTGCCGAGCGCCAGCGCGACCTCCTCGAGCAGCGCCGTGCCCTCGGTGTCGGCGAGCGGCGAGTTCTCGTCGCGCTCGGCCCACTCGAGGCGCGACAGCCGGCGCAGCGCCGACAGGCCCTTGCGCAGCTGCCCGACGTCGTCGCCGAGGGTCTGGATGAGGCCGGTCTGCGTGTGATCGAGGCGGCCGTGGCCGAGCGCGATGCGGCGCGCGCCGCCGGCGGCGACCGACGACTCGACCGCCATGCCCGCGGCCGACAGCCGCGACACCAGGTTGGCGCGGACCTTCGACGGATCGGCGAGCGGCGCCAGATCGATCACGTCCCAGTCGGCGGCGCCCTCGATGAGCGCGCGCGCGAGCGCCGCGCCGGCGCGCTCCTCCGCGCCCGGCTTGCACAGGATGTCGAACGCGGGCGGGCGCGGGCCCGCGTCGCCGAGCATGCGCAGCTCGCGGGTGCTCACCAGCGCGACCTTGGCGGTCCGCACGTAGAACGGCGCGAGGCACACCAGCGCGTCGTCCTCGCGGCCGCACAGCACGTGCAGCTCGGCGCCGAGCGCCTGGTAGTACGCGTGCCACCAGGGCACCAGCCAGTCGGGGCCGCGGAACAGCGCGCCGGATCCGCCGGCGGTCGCCAGCGCCCGCCATTCATCGGCGATCGCGCGGAGCGCGGCGATCTCGCGGATCACCGTTACATCTACCGTCATTTTGCGGCCGACCGTAGCACGGGCCAGCCGTTGTGCGCGCCCGGCCGGCGTTGCGTCCGGCAACACCGCCGCCGGGATTGACGCGGTCGCATCGCCTCCGGAAGCCACGCCACCGTCGGAGATCATGGTTGCGCTGCTCGCCATGAACGCAGTGTTTGCACGTCCGGTGCCGACGCCGTGTCGCGCGGGATCGCCGCGCGTCACGGACGATCCCGCTACGGCTTGGGGCGGCGCAGGACCGCGGCGAAGAAGCCATCGGTGCCGTGACGGTCGGGCCGGACCGCGAGGTACTGGCCATCCGGCGTCGCGAGCTCGGCTGCGTCCGGCCGCGCCGGTCGCCACGCCTCGATCGCCGGCACCAGCTCGAGCTCGGGCACCGCCGCGCGGATCGCCTCGACCACCTCCTGGTTCTCGGCGCGCAGCACGGTGCAGGTCGCGTAGACCATGCGGCCACCGGGCGCGAGCAGCGCCGCGGCGCGGACCGCGATGTCGCGCTGCAGCGCCGCGAAGCTCGCGATGTCGCGCGCGGTCAGCCGCCACCGCGCCTCGGGGTTGCGGCGCAGGGCGCCGATGCCCGAGCACGGCGCATCGACCAGCACGCGATCGGCCTTGCCGCGCAGCTCCTCGAGGCCATCGGGCCACGAGCCATCGCGGCCGAGCTCGATCGCGCGCGCGTTCGACACCGTCGCGCGCCGCGCGCGCCGCCGCAGCTCCTCGAGCTTCTTCGGATCGACGTCGGTGGCGAGGATGCGGCCGCGGTTCTTCATCGCCGCGGCCATCGCCAGCGTCTTGCCGCCGGCGCCCGCGCAGAGATCCACGACCACGCCGTGCGCGTCGACGATCTCGGCGAGCAGCTGGCTGCCCTCGTCCTGCGCCTCGATCGCGCCGCGCTGGAACGGCGCGAGGCCGTAGAGGTTGACGCGGGTGTCGAGGATCAGCGCATCCGCGCTCCACTTGCCCGGACGCGACTCGATGTTGATCGCCGCGAGCTCGGCCTGCGCCTCGTCGCGCGTCGCGACCAGGCGATTCACGCGCACCGTCATCGGCGCGCGCTCGTTCAACCCGGCGGCGATCGCCTCGGCGTCGTCGCCGTGATCGGCGACCAGCATCTCCGCGAGCCAGTCGGGCAGCGAGTGGCGCAGCGCGATCCGCATCGCGGGGCGCCGCTCCTTGCTGATGAACTCGTCGGCCGCGAGCGCGCGCTTCCAGTCGACGTCGCGCGCCGCGCGATGCGCGGCATCGGCGTTGATCGCGCCGGTCAGGAGGAAGTACGCGACCACGCGATCGCGATCCGCGGGCGACGCACCGCGGCGTGCCGCTGCGAGCCCGGTGTCGATGCGCCGCAGATGACGCACCATGCCATAGAGGGTTTCGGCGACGAACCTGCGTTCCTGCGCGCCCAACCAGCGTTCGCGACGGAATGCATTCGAGAGCTTGTCGCTGACAAACCCCCAGTCCATGCGGGTCCGCTGCCAGAGGTCCAACAACAACGCACCGAGTCGACCGCCCTCGACGACGTTGGCGGCAAACCGCCGGTCCTGCGCTTTCTCGATCTCCGACATTGAATTCCGATCCCGCGTGGCGATATCCGTTGCGCCGACGACCTTCGGGTCGTCCAACCCGAGGTGACCGACTCATGAGCACCGATTCGAGCGCGAAGGCAAGCGCGAAGCCAGCCGCCGATGCCGCAACGTCTCTCAAAGACCGCGGCAATTTGTTCGAGATCGCGACCAAGCAGATCGACAAGGCGATCAAGCTCGTCAATCTCGACCCGGACATCGCCCAGATCCTGGCGCAGCCCAAGAACGAGCTGATCGTCAACTTCCCGGTCCGCATGGACAACGGGAAGATCTCGATGTTCAAGGGCTACCGCGTCCAGCACAACAACATCCTCGGCCCCTACAAGGGCGGCATGCGCTACCACCACGAGGCCAACCTCGATGAGATGAAGGCGCTCGCGTCGTGGATGACGTTCAAGAGCGCGCTGCACGAGATCCCCTTCGGCGGCGGCAAGGGCGGCGTCAAGGTCGACCCGCGGCAGCACTCGAAGAGCGAGCTCGAGCGCATCACGCGCCGGTTCACCGCCGCGCTCGGCTCGAACATCGGGCCCGAGTTCGACATCCCCGCGCCCGACGTCAACACCAACGCGCAGACGATGGTGTGGATGATGGACACGTACATGAACATCGTCGGCGCCGGCGACCGCAACTCGGTCCGCGGCGTCGTCACCGGCAAGAGCGTGACCGCCGGCGGCAGCCACGGCCGCGCGGAAGCGACCGGCGCGGGCGTCGTCCACTGCATCACCGAGTGGGCGAAGGACAAGGGCTTCAACCTGGATGGTTGCCACGTCATCATCCAGGGCTTCGGCAACGTCGGTAGCTACACTGCCCGCCTGCTCTCGCAGAAGGGCGCGGTCATCATCGGCGTCGGCGACGTCGGCGGCTACATCGCGAACCCCGAGGGCATCAACCCGCACAAGCTCGGCGAGCACGTCTCGAAGAACGGCACGGTCGCGGGCTACAAGGGCGCGGCCAAGATCGGCCGCGACGAGTTCTTCGGCCTCGAGGCCGACATCTTCGTGCCGGCGGCCCTCGAGCTCGAGGTCGGCGTCAAGGAAGCCAACGCGCTCAAGGTGAAGATGATGGTCGAGGGCGCCAACGGCCCGACCTACCCCGAGGCCGAGGACATCCTCCTCGCCAAGGGCGTCGACGTCATCCCCGACATCCTCTGCAACTCGGGCGGCGTGATCGTCTCGTACTACGAGTGGCTGCAGAACAAGCGCTCGGAGCAGTGGGAGACCGCGGACGTCCTCGGCCGCCTCGAGAAGCGCATGAAGCAGACCTACCAGCAGGTCCGGCAGTACGCGACGGCGAAGAAGTGCGACTGGCGCACGGCGTCGTACGCGATCGGCCTCGAGCGCCTGCAGGCTTGCTACAAGGAGCGCGGCATCTTCCCGTGATGGCCTGACTGCGTGAACGCACCTGTGTGAGCGGCGGGCGAGATGCGCGAGCGTCTCGCCCGTTCGCGTTCCGGATCGTGATCGCCGATCGCGTTTCCGCGGCGCGCCGATGCGCGACCGCCACGGTCACTGATGTAGCGTGATGCGATGGAGCCGCGCACCGCGCTCGATCGCTGGACCCCACGGGCCTGCGCGCTCCTCGCGTTCGTCCTCGGGGCCGCCTTCGCGCCGATCCTCGGCGCGGCCGACGCCGCCGCCGCGCAGCTCGGCGCCACCGTCACCGGCCCGCCGCTGCCCGCCACCCTCGCGCGCATCGCGCAGGCGATCCCGATCGGCGATCTCGCCTACCGCGCGCACCTCGCGCAGGCCGCGATCGCCGCGGCGCTGGCCTGGCTCGCGGCCACGATCGTCATCGACACCGGCAAGGGCGATCGCGCGAGCACCGGCGGCGCGATCGCGGCCGGGCTCGCCGCCGCCGCCGGACCGCTGTGCGGCGCCGCCGATCTCGCCGGTGGCGTCGGCGCGATCTTCATCCTCATCGTGATCGCCGCGGGCGAGCGCACCTGGCGCGGAGGCGGCGCGGGCGCGGGTCTGGCGGCGGCCCTGTGCGCCGGCCTCGCGCTCGGCCACGGCGCGGGCGCGATCGGCGTGACGATCGTGCTCGGCGCGATCCTCGTCCGCCGGCTGCGCGCCGGCGCGCGCTGGCCCCTGGCCGCCCCCGCCGCCCTCGCGCTCGGCTTCATCGCGGCGGTCGCGCCGCTCGCGATGCGCAGCGTGCGGGTGCGCGATCTGCCGGCCGCGCTCGCGGGCGATCACGCGCTCGCGCGCGCCGCCGATCACGCGCGCGTCCTGGTCAGCACCGCCGGCGACGACCTCGGCGCGATCGGCTTCGCCGCCGCCCTCGCCGGCCTGCTCGTGCTCGCGACCGATCGCCGCTACCGCTGGCTCGGCGCCGCGCTGGTCGCCGCGGCCGCCACCGATCTGCTCGCCGCCGCCACCATCCCGACGCTGACCAGCGTGCCCGCGACCACCGCGGCGCTCGCCGCGATCGCCGCCGGCATCGCGATCGAGCGGCTCGCGCGCACCAGCCGCCTCGCCGCCGGCCAGCTCGCGATCGGCGCGACCTGCGCGGTCCTGGTCGCGCTGCCCGCCGGCCTCGCGTCCGCCGATCGCGCGACCCCGGTCGTCGTCGCGCGCCCCGGATCCTCACGTTGACGACATCGTGGGCGTCGACGTGAGCGTTGACGTGGTCGGGAACGTGGGCGCTGACGGCGACGGCGACGGCGACGGGAGACCTTGACCTTGACGTGATCACGCGGACCTCCACCCCTCCGGAGGTCGTCAACCTGTAACCCATGTGCCTGGTCTGTTCCGGAACCTATGTTCCTGGTTGCACTGGCTCCGACGCGATCGCGCCAGGTCAACGTCGAGGTTTGACGTTGCCGTCGCCGTCGCCGTCAACGCCCACGGTGTCGATGACGATCACGTCAACGCCGACGCCAGCGCCCACGTGGGGGGCGGGTCACTTGGCCGGGGGCGGCTGCCAGAGCTCGACGCGGTTGCCCTCGGGGTCCATGACGTAGCCGAACTTGCCGGTCGCGTCGTCGACGACCTTGTCCTCGACCGCCGCGCCGGCGGCGCGCAGCTGCGCCAGCATCGCGTCGAGATCATCGACCCGGAAGTTGATCATGAAGGACGCGGTCGACGGCGCGAAGTAGGTCGTGTCCGCCGCGAACGGCGACCAGACCGTCAGGCCATCACCATTGCCGTCGTGATCGCGCCACTTGAACTTCGCCCCGCCCCAGCGCTCGAGCTCGACCCCGAGATGATCGCGATACCAGCGGCCCAGCGCCGCCGGATCCTGGGCCTTGAAGAAGATGCCGCCGATGCCGCGTACGCGCTCCATGCGCGCGAGCGTACCAGCCTCGCCCGATCGATCGTATGGTCTGCCGCGATGGACGTGTTCGACGGCGTCGATGCCCTGCCCGCCCTGCCCACCCCGGTGGTGGCGCTGGGCAACTTCGACGGCGTGCACCTCGGCCACCGCGCGCTGTTCGCGGCCACGATCCGCGCGGCCCGGGCGATCGGCGGCACCGCGGTCGCGCTGACCTTCGCGCCCCACCCGTCCACGATCCTCGCGCCGGCCCGCGCGCCGCGGCTGCTCACCGCGCGCGCCCGCAAGCTCGAGCTGATCGCCGCCGCCGGCATCGACGCGACCGTGATCGTGCCGTTCACGCCGGCGACCGCGCAGCTGTCCGCCGACGAGTTCATCGACGGCATCGTCGTGCGCGCCCTGGCCGCGCGCCACGTCGTCGTCGGCTGGGACTTCTGCTACGGCCGGGCCCGCGCCGGCACGGTCGAGACCCTGCGGGCCCACGGCGCCCGCGCCGGCTTCGCGGTCGAGGTCGTCGACAAGGTCGAGATCGACGGCGCGGTCGCGTCGTCGACCGGGATCCGCGCCGCGCTGACGATCGGCGACGTCGCCGCCGCGCGCCAGCTGCTCGGCCGGCCGCCCGAGGTCACCGGCGTGGTCGTGCACGGCAAGAAGCTCGGCCGCACGATCGGCGTGCCCACCGCCAACGTCGCGCCCGACACCGAGCTGGTGCTCGGCCCCGGGATCTACGCCTGCCGGCTGGTGACCGCGGACGGGATCGCGCGCGACGCGGTCGCGAGCCTCGGCACCAACCCCACGGTCACGCAGAACGGCCCGATCGTGCTCGAGGTCCACGTGCTCGACTGGCAGGGCGACCTCTACGACCAGCGCGTCCGCGTCGACGTGATCGCGCGGCTCCGCGACGAGGCCCGCTTCGACGGGCTCGACGCCCTGGTCGCGCAGATCGCGCGCGACATCGCCGCCGCGCGCGCCGCGCTCGCGTAGCCGCGCGCGCCGCGACACCTCGTCGCGCGGACGACCGGCACAGCGCCGCCGCGCACCGCGCCGCGACGGAATCCGGTTCGCGTTCGCGGCGTTTGCGGCGGGGAAATCCGTGGCCCGGTGTCGGCGTTCTCTGTTATGAGAACTGCACCAACGCATCCGTCAGACCCGCGCCGCTCGCGCGCGGACCGGAGCCTTCGATGACGACCTCCACGCCTGTCCGCCATCCCCTCACCGGCTGCATGACCGCGCTCTGCACCCCGTTTCGCGGCGGTGCCGTCGACTACGACGCGCTCACCAAGCTGGTCGACTGGCAGATCGAGAGCGGCATCGACGCGATCGTCGCCGTCGGCACCACCGGCGAGTCGGCGACCCTCGAGGTCGACGAGCACATCGCGGTGATCGCGCACACCGTCAAGGTGGCGCGCGGCCGCATCCCGATCATCGCCGGCGCCGGCGGCAACTCGACCAAGGAAGCGATCGAGCTGACCCGCGCCAGCGAGGGCGTGGGCGCCTCCGGCCTGCTCCACGTCACGCCCTACTACAACAAGCCCACGCAGGACGGCCTGTACCGCCACTTCGAGGCGATCTGCAGCGTCACCAAGCTGCCGGTGCTGCTCTACAACGTGCCGTCGCGGACCGCCGTCGACCTCCTGCCCGACACCGTCGTGCGCCTCGCCGAGATCGACAACGTCGTCGGCATCAAGGAGGCGACCGGCAACCTCGCGCGCGCGACCGAGCTCGTCGCCCGCGTCGGCCACCGCATCGCGATCATCTCGGGCGACGACGACACCGCGTTCCCGCTGTACGCGGTCGGCGCCCATGGCGTGATCTCGGTGGTCTCGAACATCGCGCCGGTGCACATGGCCGAGATGTGGGACGCCGCGGTCGCCGGCGACTGGGCCAAGGCGCGCAAGCTGCACTTCGCGCTGCGCGCGATCAACCGCGCGCTGTTCGTCGAGACCAACCCGATCCCGGTCAAGGCCGCGCTGGCGCTGCTCGGCCGCTGCGCCAACGAGCTGCGTCCGCCGATGTACCCGGCGACCGCCGCGACCGTGGAGGCGCTCAAGAAGGCGATGACCGCCGAGGGCCTGCTTTGAGCGCAGGCGCCGCGCGCGTCTGCGTGCTGGGGCCGTCGGGCCGCATGGGCCAGGCCCTGCTCGCCGCCGCGCAGCCGCAGCTCCGCATCACCGCCGCGGTCGATCGCGCGGGCGCGCCGGGCCAGGGCACGCCCATCGGCCTCGGCACCGATGTCCGGGTCTCGGACGACCTGGCCGCGGGCCTCGCCGCCGCCGACGTCGTCATCGACTTCACCTCGCCCGAGGCCACGCTCGCGACCGCGCGGGCCGCGCGCGCCCAGCGCAAGGCGTGCGTCGTCGGCACCACCGGCCTCGGCGCCGAGGCCCAGGCCGCGCTCGCCGAGCTCGCGACCGTCGCGCCGATCGTCGTCGCCGCCAACTTCTCGCTCGGCGTCAACCTGCTGCTCGGCCTGGCCCGGACCGCGGCGCGCGTGCTCGGCGACTGGGACGCCGAGATCTCCGAGATCCACCACAACCGCAAGCGCGACGCGCCGAGCGGCACTGCGCTCGCGATCGCCCGCGCGATCGCGGCCGGCCGCGACGTCGACTACGATCAGGTCAAGCGCCACAGCCGCGACGGCGACGTCGGGCCGCGCCCGGCGGGCGAGATCGGCGTCACCGCGATCCGCGGCGGCGGCGTGATCGGCGAGCACACCGCGTTCTTCTTCGGCCCCGACGAGCGCATCGAGCTGAGCCACAAGGCGGGGTCGCGCACGATCTTCGCCGCCGGCGCGATCCGCGCCGCGGCCTGGGTCGTCGGCAAGCCGCCCGGCCAGTACGATATGATCGACGTCCTGGGGCTGCGGTGAAGCCAACCGTCCTGCAGCGCGTGCGCTACGCGGTGTGGCTGCCGTGGCTGTTCGGCGCGTGCGCCGCGATCAACGCGCTGGCCGCGGTGACCACGCACCAGCCGATGCAGGGCCTGCTCACGATCCTCACCGGCGGCATCGGCATCGCCTACGCGCTCAACCCGATCCTCGAGCTGACCGCGACCGAGCTGCGCCTCAAGAACGCGTGGGGCATGACCGTGCGCGCCGTCCGGTTCCGCTCGCTCGGCGACCTCGAGCTCGAGGGCCGCACGATCTGGATCCGCACCGCGGAGGGCCAGCGCACCCGGCTGACCGCGCGGCTGGTCCACGGCGCCGACTGGGCCGCGTTCGTCGACCGCGTCGCCAGCGCGCGGCCGCCCTCGCCCTGATCGCTGCTCGACGGCCGCTGGTGGCGCGCGATCAGTAGCCGCCGCCGGGCTCGGCGGTCGCGGTCGCGGCCGGTCCGGCGACGCCGTGGGCGGCGAAGCGCTGCTCGTGGATCATCGCGCCGCGGGCGTCGTACGCGACCACCAGCGCGAGGTCGGCGCTGTACGCGCGGCGGGTCACCGTGGCTGGCATCATCTGCGGCGCGCACGCCGCGGGCGACGGCACCGGCGGCGACGGCGGCATCGGCGGCATCATCTGGTAGTCGTACTTGCTGCACCCGACGTGTTCCGGCACCCGGATCTCGCTGCCGCGATCGAGGTGACGCGCGTAGATCACGGTCAACTCGCCGCCGCTCCAGCTCGGAAAGAACACGTCGGTGGTGCGTGTGGCCTCCGGACCGAGCGCCTGGCCTGGGGTCGCGGTCCCGGCGACCGCAAGCGCCGCCTCGAGCGCGCTGGTCTCGGCCGCGACATAGCCGTCCCAGCGCGCGCGCGCGTCGTCGAACGCGGCCACCAGATCGAGCGGCGCCGCCGACGTGCCATCGATCCGCTCGACCCGCCCGATCGCCTCGTACCAGCTGGCCACCTTGGCGCGCGCGTCGTGATCGAGGGCGATCCGGACCACCGCGGGCATCGCGAGCGCCGCCAGCCGCGCCTCCCCCACCGGCGCGATCAGGAACGAACCCGCCGTCGCCACCACCAGGTCGCCCGGCCCGAGCGTCGCGCGCCGCGACGCGATCAGCGGCGCGACATCGCCCCACCGCGACGTCGCCGGCACCAGCAGCCCGACGAGCGAATCCTCGGTGCCGACCGCGGGCCGCGCGATCACATCGGTTGCCGTCGCGTTCGCATCGAACGGTCGCCACGGCCGCCCGATGCCGGGCGAACAAGCGGATAGCGCGAGGACCCAGGCGAAGCGCAGCGACATCGGCGGTTGATCACGCACCACGCGCCGCGTTGGTCTGTCGTCGCCGAGCATCGGTCAGTCCGCCGCGTGCCGGCGACACGTGCCGCCGACGTGTCCGGTCACGTCGGGGTCCCACTCCGCGACGAGCTGCATCCGAGTCGCGCCGGCGCTGACGCTCACTTCGGCGTCAGGTCCAGGACGCCGCAGTAGCGGCCGACGAACGCGCCCGCGACCTCGACCTTCTTGCCCGAGAGCGTGCCCGCGTTGGGCGTGAACGCCGTCTTCGGCACGCAGATCGTCGTCGGCTCGCCCTCCTTGGCGGCCTTCGCGATCAGCGTGATGCCGGCGCCGCCGCCCATGTCGGTGTACGCGTCGGTGCCGAGCCCCTGCGCTTGCGGGTGGTAGTAGACCCGCACCTGGATCACGCCCTCGGGCGTCTGGAACCCGTTGTTCAGCACGTTGGCGCAGGTGATCGCGTCGCTGTCGAAGAGCTCGACCTGCTCGGTCAGGTACTGGCCGTTCTTGAGCGACACCGCGAACCCGTGCATGGGCTTCGACGGCGCGCCGTCGATCGTGAGCGCGAGCGCGGGGCAGCCCGCGGGCTCCGCCGCGCCACCACTGCCACCACTACCGCCACTGCCACCACCAACGCCACTGCCGCTCGAGCCGCTCGCGGCCTCGCCTCCGCCCTTCTTGCATCCGCCGACACCGGCGAGCCCCATCATCGAGACCAACGCGATCGATCCCATGCGCTTCATGCGTGACCTCCACCGCAACGCGATCGCACGCGCCGCGCCACGTTCATCGCTTGATCACGAAGCCCGCGTCGCCGACCACCGCCAGCTCCGCGACCTCGACCGCGCTGACCGCCGCCAGCGACGGGCCGCGATGGCACCACGCGATCAGCGCGTCGACCGCGGCCGACGGCCCTTCGGCCTCGAGCGCGACCGAGCCATCGGCCTGGTTCGCGACCCAGCCGCGCAGCCCGAGCTCCTGTGCCTGGTAGCGCGTCGACGCGCGGTAGCCCACGCCCTGGACGCGACCGCGCACCACGACGCCGACCCGACGGCTCCCCTCTTCAGACATCGCGCCCAGCGTACGCGCGCCCGGGCCCGCGCCGCAATCGCGCCGGAGGCGGCGCCGCGTCTATGCCGCGCGCCCGCGATCCGGTACCGTCGACGCGATGGCCCGCGTGCTGCGACTGCCGGATCACGGCCGGCTCATCGTGTGCACGGACCTGCAGGGATGCATGCGCGACTACCGGCGGATCGTCGAGATCTTCCACGACGCGCGCGAGGCCCACGACGGCGACGCCCACCTGCTGTTCACCGGCGATCTGATCCACGGCCCGCACCTCGCGGAGCACGACTGGCCCGACTTCCTCGGCGAGTACTACCGCGACGAGTCCGGCGATCTGGTCGACGCGTTCGTCGCGCTGGCCGCGCGCAACCCGGGCCGGGTCCACGCGCTCATCGGCAACCACGAGCACGGCCACATCGGCGGCCCGCACACCGCGAAGTTCGCCGCCGACGAGGTGCTGCTGCTCGAGAGCCTGCTCGGCCCGACCCGCGCCGCGCGCCTGCGCGACATCCTCACCGAGCTGCCGCTGGCCGCCGTCGCGCCGTGCGGCGCGGTCTTCACCCACGGCGCGCCGGCCGCGGTGATCGATTCGATCGCCGATGTCGAGCGCGCGGATCTGTCGGGCTTCGAGCTGGGCTCGCCGCTCGAGATCCTCGACACGCCGGTCATCGGCCCGATCCTGTGGGCGCGCTCGGCCCATCCCGAGGTCGCCGCCGCCTTCGTGCACGCGATGGGCGGCACGATCAGCATCTACGGCCACGACGTGATCCCCGAGGGCTTCGAGCGCATCGGCGACGAGCAGCTGGTGGTCTCGACCAGCTTCGGCGTGTTCGACGCGAACAAGGTCTACCTCGACCTCGATCTGGCGGCCCACTACCGGTCGGTCCACGAGCTGCGGGTGGGACGCGAGATCTTGCCGCTCTACCCCGACCGCGCGGGCGCCTACGCCGCCGGGCCCGGGGGCGCTTGACAGGCGATTCCGCGGCCTTATAGTGCGCGCCCTCTCCCTGGCAGCACCGCATGGATCTCCCACGCGGCGTCGTGCTAAGGATTCCGGCTCGAACCGCCGGAAACAACCGGGTCCTGGCGCCTCGCGCGCCAGCAACGAGGAAGCACTTTATGAAGGCCACCGCAGCTCACCCGCACTACAAGCCCGCCAAGATCACCTGCGCCTGCGGCGTGATCCACGAGACCTTCTCGACGCGTGGCGACTTCTCGGTCGACATCTGCTCGCAGTGCCACCCGTTCTTCACGGGCAAGCAGAAGCTGATGGACACCGCCGGCCGCATCGACCGGTTCAACAAGAAGTACAACCGCGGCGGCGGCGGTCAGACGCCCGCGTAGGGCCTGGCCCGCGCGAGGCGCCCCGTCGTGAACGGGCGTCGCCTCCCTTCGGTACTTCCAGATCGCGCGCCGCGCCGACATTCGTCGGTGCGCGCGCGCTGTTCGCGTTCCATCCGGATCGCGCTGCGCCGGGCCGCGCCGCGGCCCGCCTTCGTGCGGTGAGTCAGGACTAGCCATGTTCAACGAACCGCACTTCATCGACAAGATGGCGACCCTCGAGCGACGGCACGAGGAGGTCGGCTCGCTCCTGGGCCAGGCCGAGGTCATCTCGCGGCGCGCGGAGTTCCTCAAGCTGTCGCGCGAGCACGCCGAGCTCGATCCGCTGATCGCGGCCTGGCGCGCGTACCGCAAGGTCGTCGCCGATCAGGTGCAGGCCAAGCAGGTGCTCGACACCGAGGCCGACGCCGACATGCGCGAGATGGCGCGCGAGGAGCTGCGCGAGCTCGACATCGCCCGCGAGCGCATGGAGCAGGACATCAAGGTCCTGCTCCTGCCCAAGGATCCCAACGACGCCAAGAACACGATCCTCGAGATCCGCGCCGGCACCGGCGGCGACGAGGCCGCGCTGTTCGCCGGCGATCTGTTCCGCATGTACATGCGCTACGCCGAGCGCGTCGGCTGGCGCTCCGAGATCATGAGCCAGTCCGAGGGCGCGGCCGGCGGGTTCAAGGAGATCATCGTTCTCATCGACGGCAAGGACGTGTTCGCCAGCCTGAAGTTCGAGTCGGGCGTGCACCGCGTGCAGCGCGTGCCGGCGACCGAGGCCCAGGGCCGGATCCACACCTCGGCCGCGACGGTGGCGGTGCTGCCCGAGGCCGACGAGGTCGACGTCCAGGTCGCGGAGAAGGATCTGCGCATCGATGTCTTCCGCTCGAGCGGCCCCGGCGGCCAGTCGGTCAACACCACCGACTCGGCGGTGCGCATCACGCACATCCCGACCGGCCTGGTCGTGATCTGCCAGGACGAGAAGTCGCAGCTCAAGAACAAGGGCAAGGCGATGAAGATCCTGCGCTCGCGCCTGCTCGAGGCCGAGGTCGCGGCGCGCCAGGCGGCCGAGGCCCAGACCCGCAAGTCGCAGGTCGGCTCCGGCGATCGCTCGGAGAAGATCCGCACGTACAACTTCCCGCAGGACCGCGTCACCGATCACCGCATCGGCCTGACCCGCCACAACCTGCCATCGATCATGGACGGCGATCTCGGCGCGTTCGTGGACGCGCTGCGCGCCAACGATCAGGCCGAGGCGCTCAAGGCCCAGGCGCTGGTGTGATGCGGGCGGCGGGCGCAGCGCTCGCCGTCGCGCTCGCGGCGGCCGGGTGCGGGCAGCCCGCCCTCGACTCGTGCGCCGATCCGCTCGGCGGCACCTGGGACGTCGTCGGCGAGCTCGCGCCGTCCGGCGAGCCGCGTCGCTACCACGCGCTCGACCTCGGCGCCACGATCGAGATGTACCCGATGTTCGACGACGGCCTGGTCGACGCCGCCGATCGCAAGGACACCACGCCCACCGCGATCATCGCGGCGCCCGCCGCCCTCGATCTATCGCGCACGACCGGCCAGGACGCGCTCGGCGGGCAGATCACCCGCCGGTTCATGCGCGGCGACCGGTCGTGCGTGATGCGCGCCCCGGCCCACCTGCGCGCGTGCACGGAGGATCGGGCCACCCTCGAGGCCGCGCTGCTCGCGCCGCCGACCAACTGGCAGACATGTACGGGTGCCCCACCGACGGTGGTGAGGTGGCAACTCACGCGCGGACCGTGACCGCGTTCGCACGGCGGGGTTGCCGCGCGGTCGGTTTGCCCTCATCCTGATCAGGTGACCAAGCTTCTCATCGGAATGCTCAAGGGCCTGGTCCTCGGTGGTGCGCTTGGCTACGGAGCCTACGCCCTCGGGATGGACGGCGGCTGGAACTGGATCACCTACGGCGTCATCGGCGCACTGGTCGGCCTCGTGGTCGGCAAGCCGCTGTGGACGATGATCCTCGACAAGAAGTCGACGACCGTCGTCGGCATGCTGAAGGCGATCTTCGGCTTCGGCATCGGCGTCGGGCTGTACGCGCTGGTCGCGAAGGCCTGGGGCGGGTTCCAGCTGAGCCTGCTCGACTGGCACCAGCAGTTCGTCTGGAACATCCAGCCGATCTTCGGCGCCGCGGTCGGCGCGGTCTACGGTGGGTTCGTCGAGCTCGACGACTCGCTCGACGACAACCAGAAGCAGCTCCCGCCCAGCGCGGCGAAGCAGCTCAAGAAGTAGCGGCCTGGGCCGCGCGTCAGTCGAGCGCGAGCTCGACCGCGACGCCGACGCGATCGCTGGTCGTGGTGACGGTGCCGATCGTCGCCGCGGCGACAGGCCCGAACGGGTTGACCTGCGTGAGCCGGGTGTCAGCGGTGTCGACCGAGCGCGCGAACGTTCGCGACCAGCCGGCCGAGATCGTGAACCCGGCGGCGGTCAACTCCACGCCGAGCGCGCCGGTGTCGCCGCCGAGATCGGCGAACGCCGGCCCGACGAACGCCCGCGGGGTCGCGCCCTGCACGTGGGCGTAGCCCGCGGTCAGCCACGCGAACCCCGGCGCGAGCTCGACGTCGAGCGAGGCGCGCAACGCGCCGTGGGCCTGGGTGACGAGCGTCGACGGCACCTCGGTCAGCGCGGCGGACTTGCCGGTCTGGTCGACGACGCGCACGCCGCGCACCGTCCACACCGGCGCGTCGCGACCGGGCGCGAACCACAGCTCGCCGCCCAGCTCGAGCGCCCACCGCTCGCCCAGCCAGCGCACGCCGGCGCGCGCGGTGACCGTCGCCGGGAGATCGATCGCCGCGGTCGGCGCGAGGGCGTCGACCGTCGGGATGCCAGCGGCGGTCGCGGTTGCGGTGCCATCGAGCGCCGCCGGCGCGGTCGCCGCGACGCCGAGCGCGAGCTCGATCGGCACGTCGCCAGGCGCGATCATCACGCCCAGCGCGCCGCCCGGGACCACGCCCTGATCGGCGCGCAGCTCGAGGTCGACGTCGCGGCTCGCGTCGTCGGGGTCGTCGAAGCGGTCGGGGTACCCGGCCCACGCGCGGCGCCGCTCGCGCATCCCGACCCGATCGAGGCGCAGGCTCGCGCCGACCGCGATCGTGTCCGAGATCCGGACCGCCAGCCCGGCGGCCAGCGTGCGGCGCTGGTAGCTGCCCGAGAGGCCGGCGTAGCGGTGGGGATCGAGGCGCGTGACGTCGGCGGGCGGCTGGCGGAGCTCCGGGATCGGCAGCTGCCGGGTCCACGCCGCGGTGGTCGCGTAGCCGACGCCGATCACGAACCGCCCGACGCTGCCCGCGGCGAACACCGCCGGGGCGAGCGAGCCGGTGGCCTGGTCGGCGATCACGGGCGCAGCCGGGCGCGCGCCGGTGAGCGTCACGTCGGGATCGAACGCGGTCAGGCCCGCGGTGCCGCGGCGCACGTCGCGGCGCGCGAGGCCGGCGGGACACGCGGTCAGCGCGCCGGCGCCATCGTCGGAGACCAGCCCGGTGCCCGCGCGGCCGATCGCGCGCGCCGCCGGGAGATCATCGAGCGGGCCATCGGCGCGCGCGATCCCGCCGCCGACCACGAGCCACGCGACGAGCCAGCGATGCACCGCGCGCGACTATAGCGATCGGGCCGCGGCGTTGGCGAGGTCGCCGGCCCGCGGGTGACCCATGGCACGGTCGGAACTCGACGTGCCGCCTCTCGCGCTCAGGCCGCCTGCGCCGCGGCCTCGACGCGCGGGCGCGCGGGCACGGCCGCGGTGGGCGCGACCCGGGCGCGCAGCATCGGCGCGAACGCGGCGCGGTAGCTCCACGCCAGCGCCAGCTCGAGCCCGAGGAAGACCACCGCGACCGGCAGGCCGCTCGGCACCAGCACCGCGTGGAAGAAGGCGATGCCGACGAGGATCGGGGCGAGCAGCGCCAGGGCCAGCGGCACGAACCGGTTGGCCAGCAACAGCGCGCCGGCGCCGATCTCGATGATCTTCACGAACGTCAGCAGCTTGCTCGACACCAGCGCACCGACGAACGCCATCGCCGCCGGCGGCATGCCCTCGGGCTCGGGCAAGAAGTGGAGGAAGTAGTTGAGCCCGAACACGACGAAGCCGGTGCCGAGCAGGAGGCGGAGGACCGTGGTGATGCGCGTCATGCGGCCACTCTAGGTCGTTGCCCGAGATGCACTAGTCCGAACCTGAGCAACGCGCTATTGTCCTGGCGACAACGATGGATCTCAACCGGGCCAGCACCTTCGTCCGCGTCGTCGAGACCGGCGGGTTCACCCGCGCCGCCGAGGCGCTCCAGCTGCCACCGTCGTCGATCAGCCGCAGCGTCGCGCGGCTCGAGGCGGAGCTGGGCGTGGTGCTGCTCGAGCGCACGACCCGCAAGATCACGCTCACCGACGCCGGGCGCGCGTTCTTCGAGCGGGCGCGCGAGGCGCTGGCCGGGCTCGAGCAGGCCAACGCGCTGGCGAAGGACGCCGCGCGCGAGGCCCACGGCATCGTCCGGCTCGCCGCGCCGCCGGACTTCGGCGCCCGCCTCGGCGGCGCGCTCGCGCCGTTCCTCGCCGAGCACCGCCGGATCCAGGTCGAGATGACCTTCACCACCCGCGGCGTCGAGCTGGTCGGCGAGCTGGTCGATCTCGCGCTGGCCTTCGGCCGGCTGCCGGACTCGTCGCTGGTCGCGCGCCGCCTCGGCGTGGCCAGCGGCCGGCTCTACGCCGCGCCCAGCTACCTCGCCGCGCGCGGCCAGCCGCGCACGATCGCCGAGCTCGCGCAGCACGACGCGCTCTTGCTCCGCGCCACCGGCGGCCTCGCGCGCTGGGAGCTGATCGGCCCGCGCGGCGTCGAGCGCGTGCAGCCGCAGAGCCGGCTGATGGGCGATCACCTGCCGTTCATCGCCGACGCCGCGCTCGCGGGCGTGGGCATCGCGCTGTTGCCCGAGTACGTCGGCGAGCGCGGCGTCG
>JAIOQA010000467.1 GCA_021413675.1 Deltaproteobacteria bacterium
CGGCGCCGACGCGGTGGCGGCGGGCGCGCTCGGGCGCATCGCGATCGGCGGCACGATCACGCGGATGGCGGTGCGCAACAGCCTGCGCCGGCGCGCGCGCCTCGGGCTCACCCTCGGCATGCTGGCGCTGGGCGGCGCGCTGTTCCTGGCCGCGCTCGATCTCGCGACCGCGTGGACCCGCGAGACCGACGAGGTGACCACGACGCGCCACTACGCCGTCGAGCTGCGCGTGGATCGCGCGGCGCCGACGGCGCTGGCCGCGGCGCTCGCGCGCGTGCCGGGCGTGCGCGCCGCCGAAGCCTGGGGCACGAGCCCGGCGGCCCTCGTGAAGGCTGGCCAGCTCGACATCGTGCGCACCTACCCCGACGGCGGCCACGGCAGCCTGCGGATCCTCGGCGTGCCGGCGCGGACCGCGATGGTCTCGTTCCCGCTGCTCGCGGGCCGCTGGCTCGCGCCCGACGACACCGACGGCGTGGTCATCAACCACATGATGGCGGCGCAGGCGCCCGACCTCGCGGTCGGCGGCACGCTCACGCTCGCGCTGGAGGGCGTGCCGACCACGTGGCGCGTGGTCGGCGTCGTGCGCGACGTGGGCTCGGCGGCGACGGTCTACGCGTCCGATGGCGCGCTGGCGCGGGCGCTGGGCGCGCCCGACACGGCGCGGCTGTTTCGCGTGTCGATGACCACCGACGATCCCGACGCGCAGCGCGCGACCGCGGCGGCGCTCGAGCGCACCCTCGAGGACGCGGGCTACGCGGTCGACGTCGCCATCCCGCTGGCCGAGCTCCGCACCGCGATCGGCGATCACATGCAGGTGCTGATCTCGACCCTGCTCGCGATGGCGGCGCTGATGGGCCTGGTCGGCGTGCTGGGCCTGGCCTCGGCGATGAGCACGAGCGTGCTCGAGCGGACCCGCGAGCTGGGCGTGATGCGCGCGCTCGGCGCGACGCCGTGGACGCTGGCGCGGCTGATCGGGATCGAGGCGATCGTGATCGCGGTGCTCAGCTGGCTCGCGGCGATCGCCCTGTCGATCCCGCTGTCGGCGATCGTCGGGCGCGTGGTCGGCACGATGGCCTTCCGCACGCCGCTGCCGCTGGTGGTGCGCCCGGACGCGATCGCGGGCTGGCTCGCGATCATGCTGGGCGTGGGGCTTGTCGCGGCGATCGCGCCGGCGCGGCGCGCGATCCGCTGCGCGATCCGCGAGGCGCTCGCGACGGTGTGACTACAGGCCGATCGAGACGCCGGCGGTCCAGATGTCGGCGGTCGCGTCGAGCTTGGTGCGGCCCTGCTCGAGCGTGGTCGCGTGGCGGCTGTAGTCCATCCAGATCGACGCGCTGGCCAGGGCGAACTTGAGGCGGTACTCGAGGCCGAGGCCGCCGGTCCAGCCGTCGCCGGTGAGGTCGGGGGCCGCGTCACCGGCGAGCCAGGTGTGCTCGAGGCCGACGCGCACGACGCCGTCGAGGTTGGCGACCAGCGGCAGGTGGAGCTTGGCGGCGATGCCGAGCGAGTGCGCGTCGAAGCCAGCCGGGCGGCTGGCGCTGGTCAGGCCGTAGGCGTCGAACGCGCCCTCGATCGAGACCCGGCTGAGGCGCTCACCGACGACGATGCGGCCCGAGTGGCCAGAGTCCGACGCGAGCGAGCCGCTCGAGTCGTTGACCGACGCGCTGGTGCCGATCCCGGCGCCGACGTAGCCGCCGGCGTGGGCGGCAGCGGGGACGAGGGCGAGACCGGCGACGAGGGCGAGTGCGAGCGGCTTCATGGAAGGTGGCATGTGCACGGCGCATGCCGCGGCCACCCACATCGGCAACCTCGCGAAACGCCGCGGCCGAGCGCACCGCCGTCGTGACCGGCGGTTCACACGCGGGCCGCGGCCGCTGACGACGGCGCCACACCGCGCGACGCCGCGCACGCGCCCGTCGATCGGCGTGAATTATCCGCGCGATCAGCGCCGCGCGGCCCCTGAGCCGGCGACCTTCGGTCGCCTCAGTCGTGCCGCAGGCCCTGCGCCGGGCGCAGGCGGGCGGCGACCAGCGCCGGGTAGACCGTGGCGAGCACGCTGATGAGGATGCCCGCGGCGAACACGAACGCGACCGAGGTGTACTCGATGTGGATCGGCACCCGGTCGATGTAATAGACGTCCGGGTTGAGCGGGATGCCGTGCTGCTGGCCGTAGACGCACAGGATGAGGCCCATGCCGACGCCGAGTCCGGTGCCGACCATGCCGATGAAGAGGCCCTGCATCACGAACAGGAACAGCACCCCGGCGTCGCTCGCGCCCAGGGTCTTGAGCAGCGCGATCTCCTTCTGCTTCTCGACGACGACCATGATCAGGTTGCCGATGATCGCGAACGACGCGACCAGGATGACGATGGCCAGGACCAGGAACATCGCGATCTTCTCGAGCTTGAGCGCCGAGAACAGGTTCCGGTTCAGCTCCTGCCAGTCGCGGACCTCGTAGCCCGGACCGATCGCGGCCGTGATCGCGGCGCCGACGTCCGCGGTCGCGTCGGGATCGGTGACGCGCACCTCGATGCCGTCGACGGCGTCGCCGAGATCGAGGAAGTCCTGGAGCGCGTCGAGCGGCACGTAGACGTACTTGAGGTCGTACTCGTACATGCCGCTGAAGAAGACGCCGGCGACGCGGAAGTCGCGGTTGAACGGGATCGGCGTGCCGGTCGCGTCGGGGTTCGACGGATCGGACAGCGGCGACACCACGCGGACCTCGTCGCCGGTCTGGACGTGGATGGTCTTGTCGAGCTCCTTGCCGACCAGGATGCCGGGCAGGCGCGCGGTGCGGCCCTCGATGTCGCGCGCGCGCTGGAAGCTCTCGTCGTCGGTGGTGAAGTCGGAGTCGCCGTCGAGCGGCACGGTCAGCACGTGGGTCGTGCCGCCAGCGCCGGCATCGCGGGGCGCGCCGCCATCCACCAGCGGCGAGGCATCGAGCGGCGCGCCGCCATCGACCGCTGGCGACGCGTCGAGCGCGACGTCGTCGGTGAGGTCGCTGGGCGGCTCGAGATCACCCGGCGCCGCCACCGGGGCGTTGCGATCGGGCCGCGGCTTCGAGAAGTCCTGGGGCGTGGGCTCGCCATCGGGATCGGCGAAGTCGTCGGGCACCGGATCGACGATGCCCGCGGCACCGGCGCTGTAGTCGACCGGCTCGGCGCCGCCCGGCATGTCCGGCGGCGCGGGGTCGACGACATCGCCGCCGCCGCTGGGCGGCAGGACATCGGGCATCGGCGGATCGTCGACGATCAGCGGGCGCAGGGCGCGGAACGACTTGTCAGCGACCTTGACCGCCTCGTCGTGGGACACGTGCTCGCTCTCGAACGCGGCGACCACGGCCTCGTGCAGCTTCGTGACCTTCTGGACCTGGTCGGGGTCGATGCCCTTGATGATGACGGTGGAGTAGTTGTTGTTGGCCGAGATGACCGCCTCGCTGGTCACGAACGGCATCGAGGCCTCCACGCCGGGCACGCCGTCGACCTTCTTCTTGACCTCGTCCCACTCGACGAACGGGACCGAGGTCTCGTCTGGGCCATCGGCCTTGATGATCTGGATGTGGGCGTTGGACCCGAGGATCTTCTCCTGCAGGTCCGACTCGAAGCCGCTCATCACCGACAGCACGACGGTCAGCGCGAGCGTCCCCACCCAGACGCCGAACACCGGCACGGTCGTGAAGAACGTGAAGAAGTAGCGGAGGGTCCCGACGAAGGCCGCGACGAACACCAGCCCCAGCGCGACCAGGGACACGATGCCCAGGATCAACGGGATGTCGGTATCCGGTTTCGGTGCGAAGGTCCGCGGGTCGGGCGGCGGGAACACCAGCACCATCAGCAGCGCGCACGCGACCGACACCACCGCGAACACCCCGGCGGTGATCAGCGCGACCCGGCTGACCTTGCGCGGGCGCGCCATCAGGTAGCGCCACGCGACGAATCCCTGGAAGCCGGAGCCGGTCACGGGCAGGCGCTCACTCGGGCCGCATCAGCGGGAACAGGATGACGTCGCGGATCGACGCCTGCCCGGTCAGGAGCATCGCGAGGCGATCGATGCCGATGCCCTCGCCCGCGGTCGGCGGCATGCCGATCTCGAGCGCGCGGCAGTAGTCCTCGTCGTAGTCCATGGTCTCGGCGGCGCCGGCGTCCTTGGCCGCCATCTGGGCCGCGAACCGCGCGCGCTGATCCTCGGGGTCGTTGAGCTCGGAGAACGCATTCGCGATCTCGCGGCCGTTCACGAACAGCTCGAAGCGATCGCAGAACGCCGGGTCGGCCTCGCTGCGGCGCGCCAGCGGCGACACCGCCACCGGGAAGTCGGTGAGGAAGGTCGGCTGCACGAGGTGGGCTTCGGCGGTGGCTTCGAACACGAGGTAGCCGAGGTGGCCGGCGCGGACCCGCGCCGTGGCCTTGTCGGCATAGCGCGCCACGACCTCCGCCGCCACCTGCGCCCGCGCCGCGGGATCCTTCAGGCCCTTGCTGATGGTCGCGTGCTCGAGGCCGGTGCCCTCGACCAGCACCCGCGCCACATCGGCGGCCGGCACGCCCCGCGCGATCGCGATGACCGCGCCCTGGGCCGGATCCTCGAACAGGATCGCGGTCTCGTCGGCGGGCACGCCGCCCAGCTGGGTGACCGCGTCCTTGATCGCGAGGCGGCGCCACGGCCGCGCCAGCTCGATCTCGACGCCGTCCCAGGTGACCTTGGTGGTGCCGTTGATCTCCTGCGCGAGGCTGACGATCATCTCCTCGGTCAGGTCCATCAGGTCGCGATAGGTCGCGTACGCCTGGTAGAACTCGAGCATCGTGAACTCGGGGTTGTGCTGGCGCGACAGCCCCTCGTTGCGGAAGTTGCGGTTGATCTCGTAGACCCGCTCGAAGCCGCCGACGACGAGGCGCTTCAGGTACAGCTCCGGCGCGATGCGCATGTAGAGCTTCATGTCGAGCGCGTTGTGGTGCGTGATGAACGGCTTGGCCGCGGCGCCGCCGATGATCGGGTGCATCATCGGGGTCTCGACCTCGAGGAACTGCCGATCATCCAGGAACCGCCGGATGCCGCGCACGATCATCGAGCGCTTGCGGAAGACCTCGCGCACGTCGGGGCTGACCGCGAGATCGACGTAGCGCTGGCGATAGCGCAGCTCGACATCGGTCATGCCGTGCCACTTGTCGGGCAGCGGCCGCAGCGACTTGGTCAGCACCCAGAGGCGCTTGACCAGGAGCGACATCTCGCCCCGCTTGGTCCAGAACACCGCGCCCTCGGCGCAGACGATGTCGCCGGTGTCGATCGCCGGCACCACGGTCGCGAAGTCGTTCGCGTCCATGTGCTCGATGTTGAGATAGAGCTGCAGGTCGCCGGTGGTGTCGCGCAGCGGCGCGAACACGGTCTTGCCGAAGCCGCGCTTGGCGACGACGCGCCCGGCGAGGCGCACGCTGTCGCCATCGACCGGCGTGATCGCGTCGTTGGGCGTGGCCGGCTTGGTCGCCTCGTAGCGGCGACGGACCTCGGCGATGGCGTGGCTCGGCCGCAGATCGTTGCGGTACGGATCCTGGCCAGCTTCGCGCAGCGTGCGGGCCTTGTCCTTCCGCTCACCCATGATGCGGGCGAGAGTGGACTCGGTGGCCTCGGGCTCCTTGGACGACATGGAAGGCGCAATCTAATCGAAAGCGGCGAGGCGTGCTATCACGCCTGCACGATGAAGTCGGCGCGCATGCTCGTCGGGGCCTCGGCGGCCCTGGTCTCGGTTCTGGCGGTGGCGGGATGCAAGAAGGCGGCGCCGCCCGAGGGCAGCGGTGGCTCCGCGGTCGCGAGCGCGGCCGCGCCGAGCGACGCCGCGCCGGTCGCGGCCAAGAAGGACGCCTGCGCGGGCGGCGACAAGCGCGGCCCGCTGACCTGGCGCGAGGACGACTTCGCCGGCGCCCAGGCCTGCGCCCGGCAGCGCGGCGTGCCGCTGGTCGTCGATATGTGGGCGCCGTGGTGCCACACGTGCCTGTCGATGTCGCAGTACGTGCTGACCGATCCCGCGTTCGCGCCGTTCGCCGATCGCTTCGTCTTCGTCGGCATCGACACCGATCGCGAGACCAACGCGGATGTCGTCGCGAAGCTGCCGATCAACAACTGGCCGACCTACTTCGTGCTGTCGCCCGACGACGGCGCGGTCCAGGCCCGGTTCGTCGGCTCGGCGACCGTGCCGCAGTTCCGCGACTTCCTCGCGCAGGGCGAGGCCGGCTTCCTCGATGCGAAGGCGGGCGGCCTCGCCGCCGACGATCCGCTGCGGCTGGTGCGCGATGGCGATCGCGCGGTCATCGCCAAGGATCTGGTCGCCGCCGACGCCGCGTACACCGCCGCGCTGGCCAAGGCCCCCGCCGACTGGGCGCGCCGCCCGGACGTGCTGGTCGCGCTGATCGGCGTGAAGTACAAGCGCAGCGATCTGGTCGGCTGCGTCGACCTCGGGCTGTCGGCGATGGATCAGACCGGCAAGGCGGCCTCGGTCGCCGACTTCCTGGTCTGGGCGACCTCGTGCGCCGAGGAGCGCGCCAAGGACGATCCCGCGAAGGCCAAGGCGCTCCGCGAGCACGCGGTCGCGCGCCTCGCGTCGCTGGTCGACGACGCGACCGCGCCGCTGTCGGTCGACGATCGGTCGGACGCGATGGCCAACCTGCGCGAGCTCCACGAGGTCCTCGGCGACAAGGCCAGGGCCCATGCGGTCGCCGAGCGCCAGCGCGCGCTGCTCGACGACGCGGCCGCGAAGGCGCCGTCGCCGATGGCCGCGAGCACCTACAACTGGCCGCGCGCCGAGGTCTACGTCTATCTCGAGAGGCCGCTCGACCTGGTGCCGGTGCTCGAGCAGTCGGCCAAGGACCTGCCGACCGAGTACGATCCGCTGTATCGCCTGAGCTGGGTGCAGCTGAAGGCCGGCAAGCTGGATGACGCGAAGGCCAGCGCCGCGAAGGCCGCAGCGCTGGCCTACGGGCCGCGCAAGGCCAAGATCCTGGCGCTCGCGGGCGACATCGCGAAGGCTCAGAACGACAAGGACGGCGAGCGCGCGGCGCGGGCCGCGGTCGTCGCGCTCTACCAGGGTCTGCCGGCGGGTCAGGTCACGCCGGACGCGATCGAGAAGGCGAAGGCCGCGCTGGCCGCGGTCGATGCGCCAGCGGCGCCGGTCGCGCCGGTCGCCGCGCACTGACCGTGCCGGCCGCTGCCACCTGGTGAAATCCCGTCGCGAACAGCGGTTGGCGGTGGCCGGGCGCGGGCGTTGACACCAGCTCCGGTGGTCACGCGGAACCCGACGAGATCACGGGACCGCGCTGGCAAGATCGGGTCGGTCCGGCGCTTGCTGAGTGCGTCGCCATGGTCCGCACCTGGCTCTCCGCTTCGCTTCTCGCTGCTTCCGTTCTCCTCGCCACACCCGCGCTGGCGCAGCCCGCCGATGCCCCGGCCGATGGCGTGCTGGTCGCGCCGGAGACGCCCGCGCCCACCGAGCAGGCCGCCGACGCCGAGGTCGCCCCGGCCGACGCGCCCGCGGCCCCGCCGATCGCAGTCGCCCCGCCCGCGCCGATCGCCGCGCCAGGCGCGGTCGCGATGCTCCCGCCGCCCCCGCCGCCGGGGCCGGCGTACGCGGGCTCCGACGACGCCAACTCGGGGCGCGCGTGGATGATGCCGACGGCGCTGTCGTCGAAGGCCGGCACCTGGTCGTTCACCGACTACGAGCTGGTCCTGATGGGTGCGTCGTACGCGCTGACCGATGACTTCTCGATCTCGGCCGGCACGATGGTGCCCATCGCCGAGGACCAGCCGTTGATCGGGACGCTGAACGCCAAGGTGCGCATCGTCCACACCGCGCGCACCCACGTCGCGCTGCAGGCCGGCCTCCTGTTCGCCGCCGACGGCGACGGGGGCGACGACGCGGCGATGGCGGGCAACGCCGGCGCGGTCGCCACGTTCTGTGGCGACGACGTCTGCAGCTCGCACGCGAGCGTGTACGTGGGTACCGTGATCGCGCAGGTCGGCGACGCCGAGAAGGAGGCCCTGCTGGTCGCGAGCGGCGAGGTGACCGCGCGGCTCGGCGCCAGCGTCAAGGGCGTGGTCGAGCTCGACCTCGGCAGGTCGCGCGACGGCAGCGTCGAGACCGGCGTCCTGGCCTGGTACGGCCTGCGCTTTCACAGCGCGCAGATCGGCGTCGATGTCGGCTTCGCGAAGCCGATCAACCCCGACACCGACGGCGAGTTCCCGATCGGCGTGCCGTGGGTGAACTTCCAGTACCGCGGCCTGCGCTGACCGCCGAGCGCGGACCGCGCGGCAACTTCGGTCGCGCAGGATCGACACCCGTGGGATGGCCCCCGACCGCACCTCGACCGATGTCCCGATCCGTGACTCGCTGGAATTCCGCCAGCCCCCGCCCCCGCAGCGCCGGTCTCGGCGGCAGCGTGAAGCCCGTGACGCCGCGCCGGTGCCAACCAGCTATCGGCGCGCCGTGACGCTCGGCGGCAGCGTGTGCGTCATCGCGTGGTTCACGATCCGGATGATGCGCGCATCCGCGCCATCGAGCGGCGCGCCGCCGACACCACCGCCACCGATCCCGGCGGGCGCCTCGGAAGCGGCGCTCCGCCGGCACTACGGTCTGGTCGCCCGCCCGCGGTTCGAGGCGTTCGAGGTCAGCGATGGCGTGGGACGGATGTCGATCACCCTGCCCGCCGAGCCGCAGATCGAGGCCCAGATCATCACCGACCGCGGCGCGCGCACGTTCGTCACCGCCGCGACCGTCCGCGATGGCGGGCGCGTGATCAGCGGCGGCGTGATCGCGTTCGCCGACGACGGCCCCTTCGACGGCATGGAGGTCGCCGAGACGTTAGCGCGCGCGTCGGAGACCCAGCTCCACGGCGCGATCGAGCGCGACGAGGTCGCCACGCTCGCTGGCCTGCCCGCGCGCGTCGTGGAGATCGCCTTGCCCGAGCACCGCCGGTTGCTCAGCTGGTACGTCGCCGACGCCGCGAACGCGTGCGGCTACCAGATCGCGTGCGTGGACCGTGACACCGACGACCTCCGGCACGCCTGCACCGCGATCGCGCAGTCGCTCACGATCGCGCCGCTCCGGTGACGCGCGGCGCGCGCGTGCGCGGCCTGACTGCCCGGTCGAAGTGCGCAGACAGCCCGCGCGCCGCGAACCCGGGGGACCCGTCGTTCTCGTCGCTTGGCGCGGGCACGTCGGTTGCTGTGCCCAGATCGCGTCGCCCTCGATCAGGACTTTCGGCCGCTCGCGTTACACCAACCTGCCTGCCGGCGTCACGCGCGTCCTCTTCAGCTATGCGGCCCCTGATGGCGAAGGGCCCCTGGCGTCGGCTACCCTCGACGTGACCGGGAGCTCCACGGTCGGCTCGGTGACCACCGCGACCGCGGCGACCGCCACGATCGTCAGCCTCTTCACCGGCCCCGAGGCTGCACAGCAGGGCATCCAGACCAGGGTCGCCGGCAGCGCCCCCACGTACACCGTCGACGTCGGCGCCTCGCTGTTGCCGTAGATCGGCCAGCCGACGTTCACCCTCGCGACCCGGACGATCGATGCGCCGCTCGCGGGGCCGAGCACGTCGACGCCCGATATCGCGTACACGTTGCTCAGCTACCTGCGCGGCCAGGAACGCTTCGCCTGGACCGTGGTCAGTCGCAACCTCGATCACGTGGTGTTGCCGACCCTGCCGGCGAACGCAGACTGCGCTTACACATCGTGTGCGCACCGGCCGCAGCGCGAACGACGGCCTGGAGTTCTGGCGGCTTGCCGCGGGCACGTCGGTTGCTGTGTCTCCGATCATGCCGCCCATCCACTCCGCTCCCTGGCGCGCCAGCGCTGCCCTCTTGTCGCTCGCGATCGCTGCCGCAGGATGTGGCGACGATCTCGCCTCTGGAACCGACGCCGGCGGTGAGCCACCGGCCGACGCGACGCCCTCGGCGCGCGGCACCGTCACGGTCGCCGTCGTCGACCCGGCGACCGGCGCGCCCGAGGTCGGCGCAGCGGTCGTGTTCGCGGATCCCGACGGCGCGATCGCGGCCCGGGTGGTCACCAACAGCGATGGCCGGGCCCACGCCCAGGTGCTGCCCGGCGGCGCGGTCACGGCGGTCGTCACCCACGGCGCCGCGACCTGGCTCGAGACCGTCACCGCGATCGAACCGGGCGATGATCTCGTGCTCGACCGCGTCCGCCCGTATCGCGATCCGCGGCCGGTCGGCACCTTCGGCGTCACGTACCCCGACCACCCGGACGCGGCGTCGTACACGTTCCACACGTCGTGCCCCGGCGGCGACTTCGCCCCGGGCGAGCCGGTCGTCATGACGCTGCACGCTGCCTGCAAGCGCGGCGTCATGGACGTGCTGCTGATCGCCAACGACGCCGCGCACGCGCCGGTCGCGTACCTCGATCAGCGCGGCGTCGAGTACGTCGCCGACGGATCGATCGCCCTCACCGGTCCGTGGCAACCGCTGCGCTCGGTCACCGCGACCTACGCCCACGTGCCCGCCGCGATCGCCTCGATCAGGGCGGTGCGCGCGGTGCCCGACCGACTGGGCTACACGCGCGGCGTCGACCTCGCCGCGCCGCACGCCACGGCGACGGCGACGTTCGCGGCGGTGCTGGGCGCGTCCGCCTGGATGCGCTCGGAGCTCCGCAGTGACGCCGGGAGCCGCCAGCTGATCGAGGCGCGCCTCGACGGGGTCGCCCAGGACTACGCGCTCGACGTCGGCGCGGCGCTCTTGCCCTGGGTCCGCGAGCCCGTGTTCGACCCGGCGACCGGCGCCTTCGCGATCGCCAGCGACGGCGACGCGACCGCCGACGGCGCGCTCGCGGCGATCACCTACGCGCGCGGCGACCGGACGTTCGAGTGGACGGTGGTCGCGCCCGATCTCGCGGACGTGCGCCTGCCCGCGCTACCCGACGAGCTCGCGGCGCTCGCGCCCGCAGCGGGCGACGCGCTCGACGCGCCGGGCGCGGCCCTGCTCGAGTCCAACGCGCTGGCCGACTACGCCGCGCTCCGCCGCGGGCTCGGCGACCTCGACGAGTGGTTCGCGACCCGCGGCCGTGCCTCGCGCGTGCGGATCAGCAGCTCGCCCCGGATGCCCGCGGCGGCGAAGGCGCTCGCCGACTAGCGGCGCGCCCCGCTCACTCGTAGGCCGACATCGGCGGGCAGGTGCAGACCAGGTTGCGATCGCCGTAGGCGTTGTCGACGCGCGCCACCGGCGGCCAGTACTTGTGGTCGCGCAGCCAGGGCGCGGGGAACGCGCCCTGCTCGCGCGAGTACGGGCGGCCCCACTCGGTGCCCGAGACCGCGGCCGCGGTGTGCGGCGCGTGCTTGAGCGGGTTGTTCGCGCGATCCATCTCGCCGCGCTCGATCGCGGCGATCTCGCCGCGGATCGCGATCATCGCCTCGCAGAACCGATCGAGCTCGGCCTGCGACTCGCTCTCGGTCGGCTCGATCATGAGCGTGCCCGGCACCGGGAACGACATCGTCGGCGCGTGGAAGCCGTAGTCCATGAGCCGCTTGGCGATGTCCTCGGCCTCGATGCCGGCCGACTTCTTGAACTGCCGGCAGTCGACGATCAGCTCGTGGGCGACGCGGCCGTGGTCGCCGCGGTAGAGCACCGGGTAGTGCGCGTCGAGCCGGTGGGCGATGTAGTTCGCGCCGAGGATCGCGACCTGCGTGGCGCGCTTGAGGCCCTCGCCGCCCATCATCGCGATGTACGCGAACGAGATGGGCAGGATCGACGCCGAGCCCCAGGGCGCCGCCGACACCGCGCCGACCGCGCTGTCCTGCGCGAGCGGGTGGCCCGGCAGATACGGCGCGAGGTGGGCCGCGACCGCGATCGGGCCCATGCCGGGACCGCCGCCGCCGTGCGGGATGCAGAAGGTCTTGTGCAGGTTGAGGTGACAGACGTCGGCGCCGCACTCCGCCGGGCGGGTGAGCCCGACCTGCGCGTTCATGTTCGCGCCGTCCATGTAGACCTGGCCGCCGTGCGCATGGACGATCTCGCAGACCTCGCGGATGCCCTCCTCGAACACGCCGTGGGTCGACGGGTACGTCACCATCAGCGCGCCGAGGCTGGCGGCGTGCTTGTCGGCCTTGGCCCGCAGATCGGCGAGATCGATCGTGCCATCGGCGGCGGCCGCGACCGCGACGACCTCGAAGCCGGCCATCACCGCCGACGCCGGGTTGGTGCCGTGGGCCGAGGTCGGGATGAGACACACCGTGCGGTGGTGATCGCCGCGCGCGAGGTGGTAGCCGCGGATCGCGAGCAGGCCGGCGTACTCGCCTTGCGCGCCCGAGTTGGGCTGGAGCGACACGCCCGGCAGGCCGGTGATCTCGGCCAGCCAGGTCTCGAGCTGCGTGAACATCGCGCGGTAGCCCGCGGTCTGATCGGCCGGCGCGAACGGGTGGATGCGGCCGAACTCGGGCCACGTCACCGGCAGCATCTCGGTGGTGGCGTTGAGCTTCATCGTGCACGAGCCGAGCGGGATCATCGAGGTGGTCAGCGACAGGTCCTTGGCCGCCAGGCGGTTCAGGTAGCGCAGCATCTCGTGCTCGGCGTGGTAGCGCTCGAACGTCGGGTGGGTGAGGAACGGGCTCGTCCGCGCCAGCGCCGCGGGCAAGGCCGGCGCCTGGGTGCTGTTGGCCAGCGCGCCGACGTCGAGGGCGAGCTCGCCGGTCGGCGCGAAGCACTCGAGCACCGCGTGGACGTCGGCGAGCGAGGTGGTCTCGTCGCACGCGATGCCGACGCCGTCGTCGTAGCGGCGCAGGTTGAGGCCGTGCTCGGTCGCGGCCGCCAGCACCTTGGCCTGGCGCATCGGATCGAGATCGACGCGCAGCGTGTCGAAGAACGCGCCGGCGCGCGCGGGCACGCCGAGCTTGGCGAGGCCGGCGGCGATCACCGCGGTCCAGCCGCGGGCGCGATGGGCGATGCGCCGCAGGCCGTCGGGGCCGTGATAGACGGCGTACATCGAGGCCATCACCGCGAGCAGGACCTGCGCGGTGCAGATGTTCGAGGTCGCGCGCTCGCGGCGGATGTGCTGCTCGCGGGTCTGGAGCGCGAGCCGGTAGGCCGGCTTGCCCTTGGCGTCGCGCGACACGCCGATGATCCGGCCCGGCATCTGCCGGCGCATGTCGTCCTTCGCGGCCATGAAGGCGGCGTGCGGTCCGCCCATGCCCATCGGCACGCCGAAGCCCGAGGGCGGCGGCGATCGCGGCGGCGTCGCCGATCTTGAGGGTGATGCCGTGGGGCGTCGCGCGGGTCGCGAGCACCGCGAGCGTCTGCGGGTGGCAGTCGCTGGCGGCCCAGAACACCGTGCGCTTGCGGTCGAACGCCTCGACGCACATGTTCATCGCCTCGGCGGCGGCGGTGCCCTCGTCGAGCAGCGAGGCGTTGGCCAGCGGCAGGCCGGTGAGGTCCGCGACCATCGTCTGGAAGTTCACGAGGGCCTCGAGGCGGCCCTGCGAGATCTCGGCCTGGTACGGCGTGTACTGCGTGTACCACTGCGGGTTCTCGAGGACGTTCCGCAGGATCACCGGCGGCACGATCGTGTCGTGATAGCCCTGCCCGATGAACGACCGGAACACCTGGTTGTCGGCGGCGAGGGTCTTCATCTCCTCGATGAGCTCGTGCTCGCCGAGCGGCGCGCCGAGATCGAGCGCGCGTCCGAGGCGGATCCCCGCGGGCACGGTCTGATCGATCAGCGCGTCGAGCGAGGCGAGCCCGAGGGCTGCGAGCATGGCCGCGACCTCGGCATCGGATGGACCGATGTGGCGGCGGGCGAAGGTGTCGGAGGGGGAGAGAACATCGGGCAGGCGCGACACGGCCGGGACCCTAGCACGCCGGAGTGATCCGCCAGATGGGCGGAGAGATGTCGCGCGCATGTCGCGCGCTGGCAGGACAAACTGACGCAGCGGTTGGGCCAGCGGGCCGTCGACGGATCGGGCCTACGGGTCGACCAGGAACGTGAAGTAGCGCTCGGGCAGGTCGGCCAGCGTCATCGCGCCGCCGCACTCCGGGCAGCGCAGGGTCGGCGGCTTCATCGCGCGCAGCGCGTCGCCGTAGGCGTCGACCGGGACCAGCATCGCGGCGTCGAGCCCGCAGGCGTCGCAGAGGTACGGCACGTGGACCGAGGCGATCTGCACGCCGGCGCGCGCCGCCGGGATCATGTTGAGCTGGCTGACGATCGGCTCGGAGCAGGCCTCGAGCACGACCTTGGTGCCGTGATCGACCAGCCCGCGCATCAGGCGGATCCAGTCGCGCACGCCGATCGAGTTGATGAACGCGACGCCGGCCGAGTCGATGACGAGCTCGCGCGCGGCGAGGGTCGGCACCAGCGCGTCGAGGTGGGCGCTCTCGTCGATGCGCCCGACCAGGCTCACCCGCCGCATGGTCGCGTCGCCCTCGATCGTGACCTCGAGCTTGCCCCGCACCAGCGTCTCGCCCGTCGTGGTCATCGCCGCCCTCCGTGCAGGTGCACCGAACCGGTGCGCGCCAGCTCGGTGGCGCGGTGGCGCAGCTCGATCAGCGCGATCGCGCGAGTCGACGCGCCCGGCTCGACCGCGACGTGGAGTCGCTGGGCGCAGGCGTGGACCAGGGACAGGCCCATGCCGCCCGCGTCCTCGCTGACGGTGCCGCGCACGCCGGCCGCGAGGCTCGGCCCGAGCGCCCCGAGATCCAGCGAGCCCCACTGGTCCTCGACGGCGATCGCGAGGTACCGCGCATCCGAGGCCCAGGCCAGCTCGACCCGGTCGCGCCCGGTGAGCGCGCGGCCGCGGTCGCGCGGATCCTTGGCGCGGAAGTGCACGCCGGCGCCGTCGATCGGGCCGGCGAAGATCGCGTTCGACAGCAGCTCGTCGGCGATGACGCTGGCGAGCGACGCGACGCGATCGGTCAGGCCCATCGCGACGGTGTCCTTGACCAGCGCGGCGACCGCGGCCTCGCGATCGCTGGCGTCGTCGAGCTCGGCGCGGGTGATCGCCGCGCCGGGCAGGAGCAGGCCCGCGGTGGTCGGCGCGATCGCGCCGCTCAGGCAGGCCAGCACCGCGTAAAGCTCCTCGGCGAGCAGCGGCGCGGGCTGGGTCACGACGTGGCGCCAGCCGGCCTAGAGCAGCGCGGCGGCGCGGGTCGAGTCGAGCGGGACGGCGCCGTCGCCGGGCACCACGACCCAGGCGATCTGCGGGTAGCGCGCCGGCAGATCGTTGCCGAGGGACGCATCGACGACGGCGATCGCGGGGTTCTGCGCGAGGGCCGCGGCGAGGTCACCGGTCACGATCGCGCCGCGGACCGCCGCGGCGGCGATCCGCTGGAGCACGCGCTGCGCCTTGCGGTCGGGGTGAATCACCACCGCCGTGGACACGCTCGACGCCGGACCATGAACCTGCACGCTGCCCGAGTGTGCCAGAGGTCGGGGAGCCGAAGAAGGGGGACGCGCCGATGGCGCGCGTCGCGTCAGTAGGCGACGCCGAGCGCGAGCGCACCGCCGAGGTAGCGGTCGAGCGCGCCGCCGACGTCCTGCGTGGTCGGATCCTTGTCGCGGCTGGTCGCCGCGGTGCCGTTGCCGACGAAGTCGAAGCCGATGACCGTGCCGTAGCCGCTCAGGTGCATCATCACGCGCGAGGTGATCGCGACCTCGAGGCCGACCTGGGCATCGCCGCCGGTGACCTTGGCGCCGCCGTACTGATCGGGGTCCTGGATCTGCCCGGCCTTGCGGAACAGGAGCGCGCGGCCATCCGCGGTCAGCGTGACGCGGCCGCCGATCGGCAGGCGCAGCCCGACCGACGGCGCGAAGAAGCGGTAGTCGACGTTGGGGAGATCGAGCACGACCGTGTCCGGCAGCCCGCTCTGGTCGACGGCGAACACCCGGCGGCCGTAGCCGACGCCGAGCGTGACCGACGGCGAGCTCGCGTGCTGGCCGAACGAGATGCGGTAGCGGCCGCCGACGATCCAGTGCTTCGACGTGGTCGGCATCGCGACGTCGGCCGCGGCGCTGGTGCGCGTGGTCAAGGACATCGTCTGGTCGAACTCGAAGTCGAGGCCGAGCCCGGCGGCCGCGCCGCCGCTCCTGGCGAACGCGAGCGGGTAGATCGCGCCGGCGACGTGGGCGCCCGGCACGAACGGCCCGGTGTAGCCGGTCGGCGCCTGGTCGAAGTTGCCGCGGGTCGTGAACTTCAGGCTGCGGCCGGTGACGCTGGCGCCGGCCTCGACGATCGCCGCGAGCACCGGGCGATCGTGGCTGCGCGAGGCATGGGCGGTGACGCGCTCGTCCTCGCGATCGTCGCCGCCGCGGTCGTCGTCGCGCATCGCGACGCGGTCGCGGTCGCGATCGTCGCGGTCGCCGTCGCGATCCTCGGCCGGGCGATCGCGATCGTCGCGCGCGCCGCGGTCGTCGCGGGCGCCGCGATCCTCGTCAGCGGCGACGTCGCGCTCCGCGCGGGCCTTGCCGCCGCGATCGTCGTCGCGCTCCGCGCGGGGCTTGTCGCCGCGATCGTCGTCGCGATCCGCGCGGCGCTTGCCGTCGCGATCGGCGTCGCGGTCGTCGCGCGCCGGGCGGTCGCGATCGTCGGCCTCCGCGTCGGCGTCGCGGCCCCGGGGCTCGTCGCGCTCGGCGCGGCGGCGGGCCTTGGGGACCTCGCGCTCGGCGCGCCGGGGCTCGGGCTTGTCGGCCTGATCGCCATCGGGCTCCGCGTCGTCGACCGGATCATCCTTGACCCGGCGCGTGCTGCCCGCGCTGGCGCCGAGATCGTCGATCGCGACCAGCAGGCGGTCGCCGAGGCTGCGCTTGGCCTTCGCCGACAGCTGCTTGCCCGGCATGATGATCGTGAGCTTCTTGGTGGTCTTGCCGGTCCGCGTGCGGACCCGGACCAGGAGCTGGTAGCCCTCGTCCTCGCGCGACAGCGTGCCCTCGAGCACCGCGTCGACCGAGAGCTTCTTCGCGACCTTGGCGATGCCGCGGGTGTCGAGGTCCTTGACGCCGGCGCGATCCGCCGCGCGCTCGAAGGCCTGCGACGACACGACCTCGTGCTCGCCGCCCACCATCGCCGCCAGGGCGTCCTCGACGTCGCCGGTCTGATCGCCGGCCACGCCCAGCACGGCCACGCGCCCACCCGCCTGCGCCGCGCCCGGGTACAGGCCGGCCGCAAGGCCGATCGCGATGAGGACTCCAGTCGTTCGCTTCATGGTCATCTCCCGGTTGCTCGCACTCCTTGCAAACCGGGGACCGGATCCGCGCCGGGCGCAACCCGCCGTAACTCTGGCGATCGTGCGGCGCGCGAACCGAGGTCGCGTGGAGAGGGCCCTCCCCGCCCACGGGACCCCAGCGCCCGATCGGGGCGATCGTCACCAGGCGGCGGACCGACGATCCCGGATCCGCGCGACGCGAGCGCCGCTGCGTCAGGAGGAGATCGGGACCATGGTCCGTTCGCTTGCGTTCGGATCACGAACCGTGGCGACCTCCGGGGTATGAGCGATCCTGTCGACCGAAGGAACCTGCGGATCACCGGACGCCACGCCGCGGTGGCGGCACCGAGCGTGGACATCCAGGACACGACCTCGGACGTCGTGATCGTGGTGACGCAGGCCTACGGGCCGCGCGGTGACAACCTCGTCGGCATCTCCGACGTGACGTTCGACGGCAACCCCGCCGTCACCCTCAAGATCCGCGCCGACGGCAAGGAGGGCCTCATCCACCTGTCGCCGATCCACGGCGACAGCCGCAAGGCCGGGATGATCGACATCCCGATCGGCACGCGGTGCGAGCTCTTCTGTCCGGTGTCCGGACAGCCCCTCGACGTCGTCGGCGAGGTCGAGGACGGCAGCGGCGCGCGCTACTACGCGATCTACCTGACCCCGCAGCTGAGCCACGGCTCGATGGTCCAGGTCTCCGACGTCTGGGGCCACTACCACTCGCGGATCGTCGACGACTTCGAGCTGATCAGCGCGTGGGCCGCCCACCACGAGTAGCCGCCTCGGGCTGAGGCGGGCTACGGCACGACTCGTAGCCGCTTCGGGCCCCACGTGCCGGGCCGCGCCGCGAACCGCCCGGCGAGCGCGCGGCCGCAGCTGCGGCACGCGCCGCGCTCGTCGAGGTGCCAGGCGCCGAGCTGGTACCAGTCGCGCTCGATGACGCGCGTGCCGCAGCCGGCGCAGTAGGTGCTCTGGCCGTCGGTGTCGTGGACGTTGCCGGTGTAGACGTGGCGGATGCCGGCGTCCAGCGCCTGCTGCCGCGCGCGCACCAGCGTCGCCGACGGCGTGGCCGGCGCGTCGAGCTTGTAGTCGGGGTGGTACGCGGTGAAGTGCAGCGGCACCTCGGGGCCGAGGGCAAGGGCGTACCAGCGGGTCATCGCGTCGATCTCCGCGGGCGAGTCGTTCTCGCCGGGGATCAGCAAGGTCGTGACCTCGAGCCAGACCGAGGTCTCGCGCGCGAGCCAGGCGAGCGTGTCCTTGACCGGCCCGAGCTCGGCGGCGCACAGCCGGCGGTAGAAGCCCTCGGTGAAGCCCTTGAGATCGACGTTGGCGGCGTCCATCGCGGCGAAGAACTCGGGCCGCGCGGCGGGCGTGACGTAGCCGGCGGTGACCGCGACGGTCTTCACGCCGACCTCGCGGCACGCCGCCGCGACGTCGATCGCCCACTCGGCGAAGATCACCGGATCGTTGTAGGTGAACGCGACGGCGGAGCAGCCGTGGTCGCGCGCGGCGCGGGCGATCGCCGCCGGATCGGTGGCGACCTGGAGGCGATCGCTGTCGCGCGCCTTGGAGATGTCCCAGTTCTGGCAGAACTTGCAGCCGAGGTTGCAGCCCGCGGTCCCGAACGAGAGGATCGAGCTGCCGGGGTAGAAGTGGTTGAGCGGCTTCTTCTCGATCGGATCGACGCAGAACCCGCTCGACCGGCCGTAGGTCGTGAGCACCATCTGGCCGCCGCGGTTGGCGCGCACGAAGCAGAACGCGCGCTGGCCCTCGCCGACGAGGCACGCGCGCGGGCACAGCTCGCAGCGCAGGCGATCACCCTCGGCGTGATAGAAGCGCGCCGGCGCGCCGGTCAGCGTGTCGATGGGTTCGCGGGCGCGACCCTCATGGCTCATACAGGTAGAAGTATGACCGCAGGTTGCCGTTGGCGAGCGGCTTCTTGATGCGCGGGTCGGCGCGCAGCACGCGGCCCATCGCCGGCTCGAACTCGGGGTTGTCGACGATGAAGCCGGCGCGCCAGCCCGGGCCGAGGGTGCACAGCCAGTCGCCGATGTCGCCGTAGAGCAGGCGCAGATCGACGACGTCGAGGCGCTCGCCGTAGGGCGGGTTGCAGAGCACGAGGCCGCGCTCCACGGTGCGGCCGCGCTCGGCGGCGATCGCCGTGATCTCGCCGGGCGTCAGCCCGCGCAGATCGCCGCGCCGCCAGGTGATCGCGCCGTCCATGCCGGCGCTCTTGCCGTTCTGCTTGGCCGCGACCACCGCGCCCAGATCGATGTCGTTGCCGATCACCACCGGCGCGGCGTCCGCGAACAGCGGCGCCGGCGGCTGGGTTGGCCAGACCGAGGCCAGCGCCGGGCAGCGGAGCGTCAGCGGCCGGCCGGCGCCGCGCGCGGCGAGCGCGGCCTCGATCGGGATCGTGCCCGAGCCGCACATCGGATCGACCAGGATGTCGTGGCGCGGATCGAAGCGCGCGAGCATCAGCAGCACCGCCGCGAGGTGCTCGCGCATCGGCGCCTCGACGCTCTCGGTGCGCCAGCCGCGCTGGCTGAGCGAGCCGCCGCCGAGATCGAGCGACACGACGATGTCGCCGGCGTCGTCCATGCGCACGACCAGCAGCAGGTCGGGCCGATCGGGCTCGACGTGCAGGCGCCGGCCGTGGCGCTGCGCGCCCTCGACCAGCGCGTTCTTGACCGTGCCGACCACCTGACGCTCGCCGGCCGGGAACTCGTCGACGCGCCGGGCCTCGACCGAGATGCCGGCGACCGAGCCCGACCACGCGCGGGTGTCGGCGATGACGTCGGCGAGCAAGAGCTCGTAGAGCGCCTCGAGCCGGGTCGCGCGCACGCGGTAGAGATCCCAGACCACGCGGGTCGGCGTGCGCAGGTACGTGACCGCGGTCGCCGCCAGCTCCGGGTCGAACGGATAGATGAGCTGGCCGGTGCCCTCCTTGGTCGGCTCGGGCGGCCGGCGCCCGAGCGCCCGCACCGAGACCCGGATCAGCTCCGCGATCATGACCTTGTTGGTCTGGGCTGAACCGACGACGCGCAGCTGATCGATGATCATGGGGACACCGGACCGTTGAGCGTGGCGAGCAGGCCCGCCGCCGCGAAGAAGCGCTTGTGCAGGTAGAGGCCGCGATTCGTGGTGCCGCGCGGGCCCTTGGGCCGGCTATGCAGATCGCGGCGCACCAGCCGCGCGATCTCCGGATCCCAGTCGAGCAAGTACCACGACAGGATCGTCGCGTCGCGCGGCGCGCCGGCGACCGCGACGTCGGCGCGGGCCAGCCACAGCACGCGCTGCAGCTTGGCCAGCGGCGCCGCGCCGATCATGCTGATCGCCGGATCCTCGACGACGCGCCACAGGCCGCCGGGATCGCGCGCGACCGGCACGGTCTTGACCTCGACGTCGCCGCGCCAGTCGGGCTCGCCGGTCTTGCGCTCGACGACGCCGAGCAGGTCGGCGGCGCGCGTGCCCCACGCGCCCTTGTCGGTGCCGCGCGGCCCGAGGCGCACGCCGATCGCGCGATCGGCGGCGGCGAGCAGCTCGTCGAGGGTCTCGGGCTCGGCGGCCGGCGGATCGGGGTCCACGGGCTCGGGCAAGGGCCGCGGCCAGGAGGGCGAGGGCGGCGCGAGGCCGCGCGGCGGCGCGAGGTGGACGAGGCGGCCGCCCAGGATCGCGGGCACCGGCTGCAGCGGCGTGCCGAGGTGCGCGGCGCCGCCGGCCTCGAGCTCGGCGCCCCACCGCCACAGCGCGCGGCGCAACGACGGCGCGTCACGGGTCGGCTGGGCCCGCGGCCCGAGGATCGCGCGCGCCAGCTCGGCCAGCTCGTCGATCGTGAGCGCGTTGAGCAGGCCAGTCAGCTCGCGATCGTGGCGCGCGGCGATGCGGTCGCGGTGGACGGCGTCGCGATCGTCGCGGGTGCCGCGGGCCTTGCCGAGCCGCGCGAGCGCGGTCGACGGCAAGCGGCGGGTGAGGACACGGACGGCGTTCACGGCGGGACCGGGGCGCAGCATGCTACCGTCGGAGGCGAGCGGGCAATGTTCGGGGATCGCAGATGACGCGCGACCGGATCGCCGGGGCCCTGTGCCTGATCGGCGCGGCGCTGGTGCTGATCGCCTGCATCGGCCACCGCTGGGGCACGGTCGAGGTGGACCGCGAGGTCGCCGCCATCGGCCTGCTCGACGCGAACCCGTGTGCGGCGACGCCCGACGACGACGATCTCGATCCATCGTTCGTGGGGATGCATCGCCGCCAGTACCGCTACGACGGCGTGGGCGAGTGCGAGCCGGTCGACCACGGCACGGACGCGACCACGCGCATCGAGGGCAAGCAGTTCGCGCGCGCCGGCCAGGCCGGCTTCGTGCTCGCGATCCTCACCGCGGTCCTGGCCGCGATGGCGGCGGCGCCGCGGATGCGGCGGCGCGTGCGCCGGTTCGTCACCGTCGGTGGCGCGCTCGCGATCGCGACGCTGGGCGCGTTCGCGATCCTCGAGCCGTTCTCGCTGCGCACCGGGCCCTGGCACCCGGGCATCGCGTGGTGGCTGGCGCTCGGCGGCATGGCGCTGGCGATCGGCGGTGCGCAGCTCGACGCGCCCGAGCGGCCGGGCGTGTCGATCGCGGCGATCGGCCTGGTGTTCGCGGCCGGGCTGCTCGCGGTGACCGCGCGCGGCGTGGGCTGGTGGATGCTGGAGCGCGAGGGCGTGTCGATCGCGATCGGCCCGGCGATGGTCCACGGCTGCGATGGCGACGCCTGCTCGTGGTCGCGGTTCGGCGAGCTGGTCAGCGATGGCAAGGCGCACGCGAGCGGCCTGGCGATCACGACCGGCCGCGTGGTCGCGATCGGCGCTGGCGTCGCGGCGGCGCTGGCGGCGGCGCTGGCGATCGCCCTCGCGGCGCGGCGACGGGCGCGCCTGCTGGTGTGGCTGGTGCTCGCCACGACCGCGGTCACCGCGATCGCGATCGCGGCGTTCGCGATGCAGGTGTCGTCGGACACGCTGGCGCCGCACGTCGTGGGCGACCTCGGCCGCGGGCTCGGGCTGCCGCTCGCGATCGCGGGCGTGCTCGCGGCGATGGCGGCGGCGGTGATCGCGCAGCGCGGGCCGCTCGTGACGAGCGCGCCGCTCGACGCGCTCGCGCCGACGCCCGAGGTCGTGACCATCCCGGATCCGCCGCGCGCCGACGAGGCGCACGTGCCGAGCGAGCCGATCGCCCTGGCGCCGACGATCGCGCCGCCGGTGCCGACCGCGCCCGCGCCGATCGCGATCACGCCCGCCGCGCCGCAGATCGCGCCGCGCGCGCCGACGCCCGCGCCGATCCCGATCCCGCGCGCCGCGACCGCGCAGACGCCGTCGGGCCCGATCCCCGCCGCGGCCCCGCCCTGCCCGACCTGCCGCACGCCGATGCTGTGGGTCTCGAAGCGCCAGCTCTGGCTGTGCGTGAGCTGCCGGCGCGGAGGGACGGCCGCGTGATCCGCGCGCGCGTCATCGTCGCCATCGCGCTCGCGCTCGCGCTCGCGACCGGCGCGTGCAAGGCGCAGATCGCCGGCCCCGCCGACGATCACGCCGCACGCGATCGCGCGACCGGCGACGACCTCGCGCGCGTCGTCGGGGCGCTGCCGGGCGCGACCCGGGTCGCGATCACGCTGCACACGCCATGGCGCGATCCGCTCGCCGCGCCCGCGCCGCCCGAGCGCGCGACCGCGACCGTCGCGATCGCCGCCGGCCCCGACGCGGACGCCGCCGGCCTCGAGCGCGACACCCGCCGGCTGATCGAGAGCGCGCTGCCGGGCGCGGCGATCGCGATCGCGGTGCGGCCGATCGCGCCGGCGCCGACCCTGGCCGCGGTCGGCCCGTTCCAGGTCGCGTCGGGCTCGCGCCTGCCGCTGATCCTGACGCTCGCGTTCGCGCTGATCGCGATCGCCGGGCTCGCGACCTGGGTCGTGCTGCTCGACGCGCGGGCCCGTCGCCGCCGTGACCTCGCGGGCTAACGCTTGCGCGGGATGAGCGCCCAGTAGTCGAGCGCGAGCACGACCCGCGGGTCGTAGGCGGTCTTGCCGCCCTCGCCCACCACCTCGAGCGGCACGTCCTCGCGGCTCGGATCGGCGTTCTTCACGCCGACCAGGCGCAGGCGCAGCGCGCCGAGATCCTTGCGGCCCGGCAGCTCGGCGCGCGCGAGAACATCGGTCCAGGCGTAGAGCGTGTCGCCCGCGAACGTCGGGTTGGCGTGGCTGCCGCCGTTCCAGGCCGCCATGCCGACGACGTTCTCGAGGCCGTTGTAGGACAGCGCGTGGCAGATCGACAGCACGTGGCCGCCGTAGACCAGGCGCTTGCCGAACCGCGACGACTTCATCGCGTGGGCGTCGAAGTGCACGCGCGCGGTGTTCTGGTACAGCCGCGTCGCCAGCGTGTGGTCCGCCTCCTCGAGGGTCATGCCCGTGAGGTGGTGGATGCGCTCGCCGGGCTCGTAGTCCTCCCAGAGGTGGCGGCCACCGGTCGCGCGGACGAGATCCGGGAAGCGCTGCAGGTTGAGCGCCTCGGGCACCTTCAACTCGGAGACCGCGACCTCCTTGGGGAGCTCGGGCACCTGATCGATGCCGCTCTTGGTCGACGGGTCGCGCTTGTCGACCATCACCCAGCGGTAGAACGAGAGGACCTCCTGGCCCTTCTGGTTCTCGCCGCGCGACTTCACGTACACGACGCCGGCCTTGCCGTTGGACAGCTCGCGCAGGCCCACGACCTCGCTCTCGGCGATGAGGGTGTCGCCGGGATAGATCGGCCGCTTGAACAGCACCTGGGCGTAGCCCAGGTTGGCGACCGCGTTCAGCGAGATGTCGCCGACGGTCTTGCCGAACACGATGTGGAAGCCGAGCAGATCGTGCACGACCTCGCGCGCGAGCCCGAGCGATCGCGCGAACTCGGTCGAGCTCGACGCCGCGCGCCGGTCGCCGGTCAGCGCGATGTACAGCGCGAGATCGCCGCCGTGGATCGTGCGCGGGGTCGGGTGCAGGAGTCGCTGCCCGACCGAGAAATCCTCGAAGAAATTGCCGGTGGTCGCCTTCATCGCCGTGACGGACGATACGCCACCGGCGCGCTACTCGGACAGCAGGTACGAGTAGTTGATCGTCATCGGCGCGCCATCCCACGGAGGGAAGCTCACCCCCTGCACGGCCGCGGCGACGCAGCTGCCGGTGGGCGTGCCCGCGAACGAGCCGGTCGCGACCACCTTGGTGACCTGCCCGCTCGGCGCGACGACCGCGCGGACACCGACGGTGCCGGCGACGCCGAACTGATCGAAGCAGGCCTTCGCCGTCGACGTCGCCGAGCCCATGCCCTTGCGAATGTCGTTCGAGGTCAGCTCCTTCTTGTCGAGAACGGCCTTCTCGGGCGCCTTGGAACCGCCGCCACCGGTGGTGGGGCCGCCGGCCGCGTCGTCGATCAGCTGATCGAGCGACTTGGCACCGCCGCCAGGGGCCGCGCCGCCCGCGCCCTTGTCGGGCTTGGTGGCGGTGATCGGCTTGTCCGCCGGCGGCTTGGTGCCGTCGTGCGGAGCGCCCTTCACCGCGTGGTGATCATCGCCGCTGCCGCCGCCGCGCGCGGTGTCGGTGTGCGCGATGGCGCCGGTGCCGCTCGGCGGCGGCGGAGCCGCCTCGGCGGCCGAGCCAGCCGCGGCCACAGCGACCGCCGAGCCCGCGCCCGTTGGGTCCGCCGCCGAGCCCGAGCCCGCGGCCGAGCCCGAGGCGACCGCTGCGGTCGGAGCGGCGGTCGCGGGGATCGCCGCGACATCGGCGCGCGGCGAGCCATTTGCGGCGCCGCGGAGCGCCGTGGGGTCCTGCGCCATGGCGGAACCCGACCCCGCGGCCGCGCTCTCGGTCTTCTTGCTGCCGCCGCCGATCACGACGAACGCCAGCGCGGCCGCGGCCGCAGCCGCCACGCCGCCGATCGCCCAGACCGGCACGCCCTTGCGCTTCTGCGCCCCCTGGTCGTTCGCGACCGCGTGGGCCGCGCGAACCACCGCCGGCGCGGTCGAGGTCGACATCACCTCTTCGACGCTCGGCAGCGACACCAGCCGCGCCGGCTCGGGCAGCGCGACCACGCGCAGGCCGCTGTGCGACGACTCGAGCCACGAGTCGTCGATGTCGTGCTGCGACGTGATCCGCTTCGACACCCGCTGGCGCGTCGTGCGGGCCAGCGCCTTGATGTCGTGCAGACCGGAGTCTTCGGTGCGGGGCGGCGGGCCACCGGCGGTGGCGTCGGGCGTCGAGACGTCAGCTTCCATCGGTTCCTCCGTGCGGGCCAAGACCTTGCCTGCCAGCTCGTCGAACGTGTGCGCAGGCGTGGTGCCGTCGAGGGCAGCCATGGCTGCGCGCAGCCTGTCGTCGAGTGGGTCCATGTGATCTAGATGCCTCCGCGCAATACCATGACTACCGATCAGCTCGATCGGATTTTTGTGGCTCGACCCCCAACCGCTCCTTCAGCACCCGCCGCGCCTCGTTCACCCGCCACGCCACCGTGCCCTCCGGCACCTCGAGGATCTCCGCGATCTGGCGGTACGGCAGCTGCTCGACGGTCGCCATGATCAGCGTGATCCGCAGCGGGGTGGACAGACCAGCGATCTCCTCGAGCACCCGCCGGACCTCCTCGCCGAGGCTGGCCCACTCGCGCGGCGTGCGCTCGGACACACCGAGGTGCTCCGGTCGCCCGCCCTCGTGCAGCGCAGCATCTGCGCCGGCCTTCACGACCGCGGCCGACCGCTTGGCGCCGCGCAGAAAGTTCAGCGAGGTGTTGATCGTGATCCGGTAGAGCCAGGTGAAGAAGTCGGCGCGGCCATCGAAGGTGCCGAGCCCGCGCCACGCGCGGACGAACGCCTCCTGGGCGACGTCGTCGGCGTCACCGTGGTTGCCGAGGATATGGAGCGCAGCGGCGTACACGCGTCGTTGGTGCTGGCGCACGAGGCGCCCGAAGGCGGCGCGGTCGCCCCGCCGGGCACGCTCGAGGTCATCGCCCTCGTCCATGCCGCGACTATAGGTAGGCCGCACTGGTTAGGACAACCAGTGCGGGCCCACGCTTGGGTTCGAGGCGGTACATTTGTCGTGCGACGGCGACAGCGATACGAATCGTGACGATCGTTCTCACGGTAGCGACGCGCGCCGGCGATCGGCCTCGAGCAGGCGCGGGAACAGCGCGGCGGCCAGATCGTCGATCCGCGCCAGCGCCCGGGCCGAGGCCGCGCGGCCGATCAGGCGACGCGTGACGCGCTCGGCGCCCTCGCGCCCGCCGTCGCGGGCCCGGGTCGTGTACGGCGCGTCGAGCAAGGTCAGCGGATCACCGGCGACCGCCTTGCCCAGCTCGAGCTGGCGCGCGCGCGCGGTCTTGAGCGCGTCCTCGAGGTCGTCGGCGTAGGTGACCAGCAGGTTGGCGTACTGCTCGCCGCTGGTGCCGCCGAGCAGCGCGTCGAGGTCGACGAGCGACAGATCGCGCAGCCGCGTCAGCAGCGCCTCGTCCTCGGCGGTGAGCGGCGGCGGCGTCGACGCGCGGCTCACGCGCCACCTCCGCCCTTGGGATCATCGCCTGACGGCGGCCGACCGGTGCCGCCCGGCAGCGCCTTGGCGGCGGCGTCGGCGAGCGCCTGCTGCTTGGCCTCGCGCTGGGCATGGACCTTGGCCTTGAGCGCGGCCAGCTGCGCGTCGGCGGCCGACGGATCGGCGGCACCCGGCAGCGCCTGGGTCCCGGCGACGGCCATCAGCTTGGCGTCGAACTCGGCGGCGGCGGCGTCCTCGCCGCGCATCGCCGCGTCGACCTCGCTCTCGATCGCCTCGGCGTCGATGCGGTCCTCGGCGCGCTTGAACTTGTCCCAGACCTCGGTGTCGTTGCCGAAGGCGTCGCCGCCGGCCGAGCGCGCCGCGGCGAGCTGGGTCGCCAGCGTGCCCTTGCGCATCTTCAGCATCTGCAGCTTGGTCTCGAACACCTTGCGGCTCTTGTTGAGCGTGATCGCCAGGCCGGCCTGCTCGTCGCGGTCCTTCTGGATCTTCGCGATCTCGACCTGCGCCGCCTTCTTCTCGCGCAGCGCGGTCCGCGCCGACTCGTCGTCGCCCGCCTTGACCGCGACCATCGCGCGCCGCTCCCACTCGGTCGCCTTGGCGGTGAACTTCTCGATCTCCTGGTCCATCAGCTTGGCGTTGGACTTGTAGGCGATGAGCTCCTCGAGCGCCTTCTTGCGCGACTCCTCGAGCTCGAGGATCGCCATGTCGATCTCCTTCTCGGGATCGATCGCCTTGTCGAGCGCGGCGTTGGCGCGCGAGGAGATGCCGTTCTTCATGCGGGTGAACAGGCCCATCGTTCACTCCTTGCCCAGGCCGTACTTCTTGTACCGCTGGCGGAATTGATCATACGACAGGCCGAGCAGCTGCGCGGCCTCCTTCTGACGGTAGCGGGTGCGCTCGAGCGCGTCCTTGCACAGCCAGGCCTCGAACGCGTCGACGCGGTCCGGCAGCGAGCCGCGCGCGTCATCGACGAAGCCACCGCTGGTGCCCGGCGGCAGGATCGCGCTCAGCTGGGCCTCGGGCGGCAGCGCGGCGTCGATGTCGGCGGCGGTGAGCGAGGTGCCCTGCGCCATGTACACCGCGCGCTCGACGACGTTCTTGAGCTCGCGGATGTTGCCGGGGAAGTCGTAGAGCGCGAGCCGGTCGAAGGCCTCGGGCTCGATGTCCTTCACGGTCAGGCCCGCGACCTCCTGGCGGAAGCGCGCCAGGAAGTAGGCCGCGAGCACCGGGACGTCGTCCATGCGGTCCTTGAGCGGCGGCAGGTACAGCACCTCGAAGGCGAGGCGATCGTAGAGGTCCGGGCGGAACTTGCCGGCGAGCATCGCCTGCTTGAGGTCGGCGTTGGTCGCGGCGATCACGCGGACGTTGACCTGGATCGACTCCGAGCCGGCCACGCGCTCGAAGCGCTGGTACTCGAGGACGCGCAGGATCTTGGCCTGGAACTCGAGCGACATGTTGCCGATCTCGTCGAGGAACAAGGTGCCGCCGTCGGCGAGCTCGAACTTGCCCTCCTTGAGCCGGGTCGCGCCGGTGAACGCGCCCTCCTCGTGGCCGAACAGCTCGCTCTCGAGCAAGGTCTCGGCGACCGCGGCGCAGTTGATCGTGATGAACGGCTCCGACGCGCGCGGCGACAGGTAGTGGATCGCGCGCGCGACCAGCTCCTTGCCGGTGCCGCGCGGGCCGAGCACGAGCACCGGCCGCGGCACCGGCGCGACCCGCTCGATCTTCGACATGATCGCGCTCATCGGCTCGGAGTCGCCGACGATCTGCCAGCGCTTGCCCGCGATCCGCTTCAGGCGCTCGTTGGTCGCGCGCAGCTCGCGGTTCTCGTCCTCGAGCCGGCGCTTGTCCTGGATGTAGCCGAGCATGCGCTCGACCTTCTCGACCGAGATGTCGAGCTTGTCCTCGAGGTACGGGTCCTTGGTCAGGAAGTCGACGGCGCCGGCCTTCACCGCCTGGACCGCGTCGTCGATCGTGCCGTGGCCGGTGAGGATGATGATCGGGAGATCCGGGTGCCGCGCGCGGATCGCGCGGCAGATCTCGATGCCGGTGCGCTTGCCCGGGCCGAGATCGAGATCGAGCACGACCATCTCGGCCTCGCCGGTGGTCAGCCACCGGATCGCGTCCTCGCCGTCGTCGAAGCTCGCGACCTCGCGACCGCGGGCCCGGAACACCTCGGCGAGCAGGCGCCGCACCTCGGCCTGGTCGTCGACGCAGACGATCGTGCCGCGCGGATCGCTCATACCGCCTCGGGCGCCGGCGCGAGCCGCCCCAGCCCGACGAAGCCGCCGAGGTCGCACGGCAGGACGATCGTCACGACCGTGCCCTTGCCCTCGTCGCTGTCGACCAGGATCCGGCCGTGGTGGGCCGCGACCACGCGCTCGGCGATGGTCAGGCCCACGCCCGAGCCGGTCTCCTTGGTCGTGAACCCGGGCACGAAGATCCGCGCGAGCTCGGTGCGCGAGATGCCGGGGCCGTTGTCGGCGACGATGACCTCGACGGCGCGGCCGCCGCCCGAGGTCACGGTGCGCGCGGTGACGTCGACCTTGCCGCCGCCGGCGGCGCAGGCCTCGGCGGCGTTCGACACGACGTTGAGCAGCGCCTCGCGCAGGAGCATGTGATCGCCGCGCAGATCGGGCAGCCCGCCCTGCACGTGCGCATCGATCGAGACGCCGGCGACCGCGGCCTTGGCCTGGGCCGCGGCGATGACCTCCTGCACGAGCGGCGCGACCGGCACGATCGAGACCGTCGGGCCCGTCGCCTGCATCGAGCGCAGGTACTGGGCCCACTCCTCGTAGAGCGAGGTGACGTCGCGCTCGAGATCGAGCAGGCGATCGCCGACCTCGCCCGACGCGAGCTTGCGAGCCGAGCGCGCGCGCGAGCCGATGATGCCGAGCAGGTTCTTGACGCGGTGGCCGTGGGCGTAGACGCCGGCGAGCACGTCGCCGCGCGCGACCTCGGCGGTGGCCGCGACCAGGCGCGGCGCGACCGCGAACGCCGCGGAACCCGCACCGGGATAGCTCGCGTCGAGCAGGCGCTCGACGACCTCGGCGAGCGCCGGGCTGGTGGCGTCGAGCATGCGCGCCGCCGAGCGCCACGCCAGCGAGTGGCCGGCGTCGATGCGGAGCGCGCGCTCGATCTCGGCGAGCGCGCCCTCGCTGTCGCCGCGGTCGAGGATGAGCAGCGCCAGGCGACAGGCCGCGGCGGCGTGGCCCGGGCGCAGCTGCAGGCCCTTGCGATACGCGGCCTCGGCCTGCGCGGCGGAGGCGGCGTCGTCCTCGTAGGCGGCGGCGAGCATGAACCAGACCCGCGCCAGCTCGAGCAGGCTCTCGGGCCCCGGATCGAGCGCGAGCTCGGCGGCGATCGCCTCGAGGTCGCGGATCGCGCCGACCCGGGCGCTGGCGTCCTGGTGGCGGCGGCGCAGCTGGCGCTCGATCACGCGCAGCCGCACGACCCGCGAGGTCGGGCGGCGCGTGACCTCGTCCTTGAGCATCGCGTCGATCGTGGCGTCGTCGACCGCGCGATCGCCGTGCGACCAGCGCGCGGCGAGCAGCGCGGCCCGGGCCAGCGCGAGCGGCGCGTCGGGGCGACGGGCCGCGGCGCGATCGATCGCCTCGCTGGCGTCAGGGGCGCGCCCGAGCGCGACCGCCTGGGCCATCACGTCCTCCGTCAGCGCGACCTCGCGATCGGCGAGGTCGGCGAGCGCGGCGGCGGTGATCGCGGCCGACGCCGGCGCGAGCGCGAGCAGCAGATCGTCGAGGGCGCCGAGCGTGTTGGCGGCGGCGCCGCCGCCATCGCCGACGACCAGCGCCGCGGCGGCGAGGCCGAGGTAGGCCCGGGCGCGGAGCAGCGGCTGGGTGTGCGCGCCGTCGATCGCGCCCGCGAACGACATGCGCGCGGCGTCGGTCTCGCCGGCGGCGAGCTGGGCCTGGCCGAGCAGCGTGCGGGCGCGCGGCCCGGGCTCTCGGCGCGCGGCTTCGGCGGCGTACTTGCGCGCGCCGGCGGCGTCCCCGACGGCGAGCGCGACCTCGGCGAGCCGCCGCGCGGCGGTGCCATCCTGCGCGGGCGCGACCAGGTGGGCGCGGCCGAACGCGCTGCGCGCGGCGGCGGGCAACCCCAGCGCCCAGTATCGCTCCCCGAGCTCGACCAGCGATGCGACCGTGGCCATGCCCTACTCGTGTACCACACCGCGCGACGGTTTTTCCGGCGACGCGCGCGCCGGCACCACGGGTCAGGTCGCCGCGAGGATCGCGATGATCTCGTCGACCACCGCGGGATCCGCCAGCGTCGAGAGGTCGCCGAGCGCGGTGGTCTCGCCCGCGGCGAGCTTGCGCAGGATGCGGCGCATGATCTTGCCGGACCGGGTCTTGGGCAGGTTGGAGACGACGATGATCCGATCGGGCGCGGCGATCGCGCCGATCGCCTGCCGGACCTGCTCCGGTGCCCTTGATGTCGTGGGGATACCCGACCACGGCGGCCTCGGACACGGCTTCGTGGGCGACCAGCGCGCTCTCGATCTCGGCGGTGCCGAGGCGATGCCCGGACACGTTGAGCACGTCGTCGACGCGCCCGGTGATCCAGTAGTAGCCGTCCGCGTCGCGGGTGCAGCCGTCGCCGGTGAAGTAGCGCCCGGGGAACCGCGCGAAGTAGGCCTCGCGGTAGCGCCGGTGATCGCCCCAGATCGAGCGGGCCTGACCCGGCCACGGCGCGCGGATGCACAGGTTGCCGCTGACCGCGTTGCCCGGCAGCTCGACGCCCTCCTCGTCGACCAGCAGCGGATCGACGCCGAGGTACGGCAGGGTCGCCGAGCCCGGCTTGGTCGGCGTGACGCCGGCGAGCGGCGTGATCATCGCGCCGCCGGTCTCGGTCTGCCACCAGGTGTCGATGATGCCGCACCGGCCCTCGCCGACCACCGTGTGGTACCAGGTCCAGACCTCGGGGTTGATCGGCTCGCCGACGGTGCCGAGCAGGCGCAGCGTGGCGCGCGAGTGGCGCGTGACCCACTCGTCGCCCTGCTGGATGAGCGCGCGCAGCGCGGTCGGCGCGGTGTAGATGATCGTGGCCCCGACGTCGTCGACGATCTGCCAGAACCGGCCCGGGTCCGGGTAGGTCGGGATGCCCTCGAACATGACGATCGTCGCGCCCGACGCCAGCGGCCCGTAGACCACGTAGGTGTGGCCGGTGATCCAGCCGATGTCGGCGGTGGCGAAGAAGACGTCGTCGGGGCGGATCCCGAAGATCCGCTGGAAGCTCGACGCGGCGTGGACCAGGTAGCCGCCGGTGGTGTGGAGCAGGCCCTTGGGCTTCCCGGTCGATCCCGACGTGTAGAGGATGAACAGCGGATCCTCGGCGCTCATCCACTCGACCGGGCACGTCGACCGGTGGCGCGACATCTCGACGTCGAGGTAGTGGTCGCGACCGGCGCGCATTGGCACGTCGGCGCCGGTGCGGCGCGCGACCAGCACGGTCGTGATCTGATCGAGGCCGCCGATCGCCTGGTCGGCGAGCTGCTTCAGGTGGATCCGCTTGCCGCCGCGCGGCGCCTCGTCGGCGGTGACCAGCAGCTTGCAGCCGGCGTCGAGGATCCGGTCGCGCAGCGAGTCCGCAGAGAACCCGCCGAACACCACCGAGTGGACCGCGCCGATGCGCGCGCACGCGAGCATCGCGACCGCGGCCTCGGGGATCATCGGCATGTAGATGCAGACGCGATCGCCGCGGTGGACGTCGTGCTCCTTGAGCACGTTGGCGAACCGCGCCACCAGGTGCTTGAGCTCGCGGTACGTGATGTCGCGGCGCTCGCCGGGCTCGTTGCCGACCCAGCGGATCGCAAGCTTGCTCGGGGTCTCGCGGGCGTGGCGATCGACGCAGTTGTAGGCGGCGTTCAGGCGGCCGTGCCCGTACCACGAGAAGTCGACCTCCTCGAGATCCGCGTCGAGCACCTGGGCGAACGGGTGGAACCAGTCGAGGACCTGGGCCTCCTCTGCCCAGAAGGCGTCGGGGTCGGCCAGGCTGCGGGCGTGGGCGGCGCGGTACTCGTCGAGGGTCGTGATGGGACGAAGCGGCACGGCATGCTCCCTTGGGCGGCGAGACCCGGGGGCGGCGATCGCCGCCGCGAACCCCGGTCAACGCGCCGATATTCGACCTCGCGCGCGGCGCGCACAAGGGCCGCCCGCGCGGGAAGGCGCGCCGCGCCGCGCCGCGGGTGGAGCGAATTACGACAGCGCTTGCTTGCGCGCCGCGACGTGAGCATCGAGCGCGGCCAGCGCCCGCGCGAGCTCCGGATCCTTCGCGCCCGCGGCCTGGCACGCCGCAGACAGCCGCGTGAGCGCGGCGGCGTCGTCGCCCAGCCGGGCGCGGGTCGCGTCGTGCATCTCGCGGAAGCTACCGAAGAAGTCCTGGAGCATGTCGCCCTTGCGCAGGCCCCACACCGGCCCGAGCTTGCCCGCGGCCATCTCGTCGAAGTAGCGCGACACCTTGTAGAGCGGGCCCGCGACCTTGTGGGTCATGAGCAGGAGATAGAGGCTGAGCACCAGCGTGAGGCCCACGCCCACGCCGACCATCTTGAGCACCAGCTCCTGATCGCGCGAGCCCATCTCCGAGGTCGCCTCTTGCTGCAGCTCGGCGAAGTCAGTGTCGGTCGCGCTCATCTTGGCGAGGCCCGACGCGAGGACGTCCGACGCGCGGTTCTCCTGCTGGTAGATCAGGTAGCCGAGCGAGCCGGCGATCAGCGCCGACAGGATCGTCACGACGAGCACGTAGCGAAGCTGCAGGCTCTTGTCGAGCAGGTAGTTGGAGAAGTGGCGCTTGTGCTTGCCGCCCGGGGTGTCGCCCGACGGCGGCTTCGGCACGTCGCCAGGGACCTTGCCGTCCTTCACGACGGTCGCGGACGGCACGGCGGGATCCTCGGGGTCAGACAAGGGCCTTCTCCTTGCGCTCGACCAGCGCGGTGAGCTCCGCGATCGCGGCGTCGACCTCGGGCGAGGTGCCCGAGGCGTTGCCGGCCTTCGCGGCGTCGAGGACCGCGCGGATCTTCGCGATGTCAGCCTTCTCGAGCTCGACCACGCCGGCGTGGGCCGCGCGGAAGTGATCGTAGAACGCGACCAGCTGATCGCCCTTGCGCAGCGGCCAGACCTTGTCGAGCCGACCGTCGCGCATCTTGGCGAAGTACAGCGTCACCTTGTGGAGCGGGCCGGCGACCTTGTGCGTGGTCTTGATGCCGTAGATCGCGAGCGCGATGACCAGGAACAGGCCGGTCGCGACCATGACGAAGAGGATCTGGCGACGCCCGCCCTCGAGATCGGAGATCGCGGCGGACTGCTCCAGCTCGCAGGTCCAGTGCGCGGTGACCGCCTCGGCGTAGCCGTCGGGCAGCACCTGCGTGATGGTCATCGAGCTGTCGTCGATCACGACCCGGCGGCGCCGCGCCGAGTCCTCGGCGTCGGGATCCGCGGGCTCGGCGGGCTCGGGCGCCGCGGCGGTGCCGCTGCCGGCGCTGCCGCTGCCGCTGCCATCGGTAGGCGTGGGCGTGGGCGCCGGCGCCACCGGCATCGCCGCCGCGCTGCCCGCGGCCGCGGGCATCGTCGCCCCGCCCGGCTCGCCATCGCCGGCGATCGACGGGACCGCCGGGCACGAGTCGCCCTGCACCTGGCCGATCGCGACGTTGGTCGCCTCCGACGCCACGCGCATCACCCACCAGCCCAGCGCGCTGATGAGCACCGCCGAGAGGCCGACCATGAACAGCGTGAACCGCAGCTGGTACTGCTTGTTGATCAGCAGGTTCTTCCAGCTGCGCTTGTACGGTTTGCGCGCGTCGGCGCCGTCGTTACCGGCCATGACGCCTCCTGCTGTTCCCACCGGTCAGCTCGCCGGTGATTTGGCCAGTGATTTGGATCGAGGTGACGAAGCGCATGGATGGCCTACGGGGTCCCGCTGCGGGTCTGGATCGTCGGCACGATCTTCTTGGCGACCAGATCTTCGATCACGGCGGCGATGCAGTCACCTTTTGCGAACTCGATGTCCTTGGGGTCATCGGAACCTTGGACCGAGGCGGAGCCCTCGAGTACCCCGAAGATCGACTTGCGCGGGTAGGTCGCGACCAGCATCGACAGCTTGCAGGACACGATCGAGCTCGCGCCCTTGGTCTTCACGGTCAGCTCGTTGAGCGTGCCGTCGACGAAGAAGCCCTTGGTCGAGCCCAGCTGCTTCTCGGTCGGCGCGGTGCCGCCCGGCCAGGTCGTCGACATCGACTTGTCGACCTTCTTCACGGTCTTCTCGACCGTCGACTTCATGAGGGTCTTGAGCTTGTCGGCGGTCTTGTCGGCGCCGGGTGCCTTGACCGACATCTCCCCGACGTTGACGTACAACGCCGGGGCGGTCGCGGCGCCGCCGGTCAGGCCCTGGATCGTCTCGAGCGCCTTCTCCGCCTGCTTCTGCACGAACGTGCTCGCGTCGCTCTTCGCGACCCGGGTCAGCGCGTCGATCGCCTGCTTGCGCAGCTTCTCCTTGGTCTTGGCGTTGATGAGCTTGGACAGGCCGACGGCGGCGGCGCCGCGCACGGTCTTGTCGCTGTCGTCGAGCGCCGCGATGAACGCCGGCACCGCGCGCTGGTCACCCAGCTTCGACAGGCTCAGGGCCGCGGACAGGCGCACCTTGTAATCGGACCCGTTCTCGAGCTGCTTGGCCAGCTCGGTCACGTTGTCCGCCCAGGCCGTCGTGGCCCGGATCACCAGAAGCGCGACGACGAGCGCAACTGACGTTGCGCGCGCGAGACGAGAGGCGTGGTTCACGGGCTTGGTCCGGCTGGGCATCGTGCCCGTACTAGGACGCGACGAACGCAGCTCCTCTTCAGACCCCACGTGCTGATGGTATCAAGTCACGGCGCCGCGCGGTAGGCGCGAGCGAGCTCGACGTAGTGGTGCGCCGACGACGCGTTGCGCGCGCGCTCCTCGTCGGTGATCGGCCGCTTCACCCGCGCCGGCGAGCCCATCACCATCGATCCCGGCGGGATGTCGGTGCCGGGCGTGACCAGCGCACCCGCGCCCACAATCGAACCGCGGCCGATGCGCGCCCCGTCGAGGATGATCGAGCCCATGCCGATCAGGCAGTCGTCCTCGATCGTGCACGCGTGCACGATCACCGCGTGGCCGATCGTGACGCGATCACCGATGGTCGTGCCCGAGAACCCGCCGGTGATGTGCACGACGGTGTTGTCCTGGATCGAGGTCGCGGCGCCGATCCGGATCGGCATCATGTCGCCGCGCACCACCGCGCCGTACCAGATCGACGAGCCGGCGCCGATCACGACGTCGCCGATGACGGTGGCGTTCTCGGCGAGGAAGACGTCGTCGGCGAGCGCGGGGACGTGTCCGGCGAACGGGCGAACGATGGGCATGCCGGCAAGCTAGCAGGAGTCGAAATCGGGTTGACAACCGGCCCCGGGATCCGTATTTAACAAGAACGTTAAACAAACAGAAACAACTCAGGTAACCAGCCATGCATAGCGCTCTCGATGCGACCCTTTCGGCGCTGGCGGATCCGACCCGCCGGGCGATCGTCGCGCGCCTCGCGCACGGCGACGCGACCGTGCTCGAGCTGGCCGCGCCGTTCCAGATGAGCCTGCCCGCGATCTCGCGCCACCTGAAGGTGCTCGAGCGCGCGGGCCTGATCGCGCGCGGCCGCGATGCGCAGCGGCGACCGTGCCAGCTCAACATCGACGCGCTCGCGCCGATCACGGCCTGGGCGGAGCACACGCGGCGCGCCTGGGAAGAGCGGCTGGATCGCCTGGGTGAGTTCCTGCGCGCGGTGCAGGCGCGCGACCCGATCACCACGCCTGCGGAGGAGGATCCCGATGACGACTCGATCTGATCAAGGAGACCGCGCGACCTGGGCGCTCGAGCGCGAGATCGTGCTCTCGCGCGTGTACGACGCGCCGCGCGCGCTGGTGTTCGCCGCGTGGACCGAGCCCGCGCACATCGGCGTGTGGTTCGGGCCCAAGGGCTTCACCTGCGTGACCCACGAGATCGACATCGTGGTCGGCGGTCGCTGGCGCTTCGACCTGGTCGCGCCCGACGGCCATCGCTACGACAGCCGGATCGTGTTCCTCGAGATCGTCGATGGCGAGCGGCTGGTGTTCGAGCACGGCAGCGACAAGGACGACGATCCGGGCCGGTTCCTCATGACGATCACGTTCGACGCCCAGGAGGACGGCAAGACCGTGCTCACGCTGCGCCAGCTGCACCCGACCAAGGCCCAGCGCGACCGAGGCATCGCGTTCGGCGCGGTCGAGTACGGCTACCAGACGCTCGAGAAGCTGGCCGCGCACGTCGCGGATCTCGCGCGCTGAACGCGGGCTACGGGCGGCGGCGCAGCGCCCGCAGCGCCCGGTCGGCGCCGACGCACACGTCGTCGAGGCGGTGCTCGTCGCCGGGCGTGATCGCGGCGGCGACCCGGACCATGCCGCGGCCGTCGATCACCGCGAAGGTGACGCGCGGCTGCGGGCCGGTGACGACGTAGCTGGCGAAGCCCTCGACGTCGGCGCTGCCGCTGGCGATGAGGATCGGGTTGTGCGCGAGGTAGGCGCGCAGGCCGTCGGGCGGGACCGCGGTCGCGGCGAGCACGATCACCGGATCGCGCGCGCGGCCCGCGGCCCACTTGTTGATCGCCGACGCCGTGCCGGCGCACGCGTCGCACGACGCCGGGAACAGCGCGAGCACGACGACCTTGCCCTTCTGCGCCGAGGGATCGATCAGGGCGCCGTCGGAGAGCCGCTGGATCTGCATCGGCGGCGCCGGCTTGTCGACGAGCCGGCGCTCGAGGACCTCGTCCTCGCTGGCGCGCGCGGTGAGGATCGCCGAGGTCGCGAAGACCTTGCCGCCGCGCGCGACCTTGAGCCGGACCTTGTCGCCGACCTTCTTGGTGCGGATCACCGGCCAGAGATCGCTGCCGGGGAACATCCGGATGTCGTCGAGCTCGACGATCTCGTCGCCCGGGCGCAGGCCCGCGGCGGCCGCGCCGGTGTCGTCGTGGACCTCGGACACCTCGACGCCGACCGCGCCGCCGCGGCCGTAGGTGATGCCGAGCCAGGCGGCCGGCGCGTCCTCGCTGGGTTGCGCGAGCGCGTGCGACGCGACGAGCGCGACGCAGGCGGCGGCGAGGATCGCGGTGCGCATCGCGGAGAAGATAGCGCGCCTCGCGCCGCGATCCCGGAAAAGCTGCGGTGTCAGACGGGAGCCGGGTGGTCGCGGAACCAGCGGACCGCCTTCTCGATGGTCTCGCCGAGCGGCGTCGCCGGCATGCCGAGGGCGCGGGCCTTGCGACAGTCGAACCACGCGGTCTGGCAGGCGTAGCGCGCGGCGCGCACCGTGATGCGCGGCGGCGTGCCGGTGCGCTCGGCCCAGCGCTCCATCGCCCACGCCATGCCGAGCACGGCGCGGGTCGGCAGGCGGCGGCGGATCGGCGGCAGGCCGGCGATCCGCGTGACCGCGTCGTAGAAGTCGCGGTAGGTCAGGTTGTGGTTGCCGGCGATGTAGCGCTCGCCGATCACCCCGCGCTCCTCGGCGAGCACGTGGCACTCGGCGACGTCGTCGACGTCGACCGCGCAGAAGCCGCCGTCGGTGTAGCCCGGCACGCGCCCGGCGAGCGCCTCGACGATGAACTTGCCGGTCGGCGTCGGGCCGAGGTCGCGCTCGCCGAACGGGAACGCCGGGCACACGATCACCACCGGCAGGCCATCGGCGGCCGCGGCCTGCGCGTCGAGATCCGACAGGTACTTCGAGCGCATGTACGCGTTGCCCGCGTTCCAGTAGTTGAACGCGAAGCGCTCGTCGGCGAGCTGGCCGGGCGCCGGCACGCCGATCGCCGCGATCGAGCTGGTGTGCACCATCCGGCGCACGCCCGCGCGCCGCGCCGCGGTCAGCACGCGCTTCGTGCCCAGCACGTTGACGTCGTAGATACGCTGCTCGTCGGGCAGCCACAGGCTGTAGATCGCCGCGAGGTGGTAGATCGCGGTCGCGCCCGCCGCCGCCTTCGCCAGCGCGTCGGCGTCGAGGATGCTGCCGGTCACGCGCTCGACGTCGAGGCCCTCGAGGTTCGCGGTCGGCGCGCCGGGCTCGACCAGCGCGCGCACCGCGCGCCCGCGCGCGAGCAGGCAGCGGACCACCGCGGAGCCGATGAAGCCGGTGGCGCCGGTCACCAGGGTCGTCATGCGTCCGGTCGTATCACGGTGAGGCGCGGCGCGGTTTGTGACAGCATCGTCGCGTGATCGCTTCACGTGCCGTCATCGCGCTCTGCCTCGTGTCCGCCTGTGGCGGTGATCCGTCGTCGACCGTCGACGCCAGCTGGGCGATCGCCGACGCGCCCGCTGCCGATGCGGCGCCGATCATCGATGCCGGGCCGCCGGATGCGCCGCCGGTGTCGGCGATCAAGCACGTGATCGTGATCGTCCAGGAGAACCACACCTTCGACAACTACTTCGGGCGCTGGTGCACCGCCGCGCCGGGCTCGAACCCGACCTGCACCGCGGGGCCGAGCTGCTGCGAGGCGGCGCCCGCGACCGACCCGAGCGGCGCCACGCCGGTGACGCTCGACGACGCCGCGAACGCCGGCCACGATCCCGATCACAGCAAGACCTGCGAGACCGCCGAGATCAACGGCGGCGCGATGGATCGCTACGCGAGCGGCGCGTCGTGCTCGAGCCCGCAGAACGTGGCGATCGCGCCGGCGTCGGTCGTCGGCCCGTACCAGGCGCTCGCCACCAGCTACGCGCTGGCCGATCGCTACTTCCAGCCGGAGATCGGATCCTCGTCGGCGAACGACATGTACTTCACGGTCGCGAAGCACGTGTTCACCGACAACGAGGTGAAGCCCGACTCCAACGGCGCGGGCTGCATCGCGCCGACCACGCCGCGCAAGACGTACACCGGCGTCACCACCATCGCCGACCTGCTGATCGCGCACGGCGACACGTTCGCGTTCTACGCCCAGGGCTACGACGCGATGCTGGCCGCGACCTTCTGCCCGGCCGCGCCGTCGGATTGCCCGCTCGGGCTGCCGACCACGCCGTGCGACTACGATCCGTCGGACGTGCCGTTCGAGTACTTCGCGCAGTTCATCGACGACCCGGCGCACATGAAGGACCTGAACGACCTCGCCACCGATCTCGACGGCGGCACGCTGCCCGCGGTGTCGTTCGTGAAGGGCGTGGGCTACAAGAACGAGCACCCGGGCTACGGCACCAAGCTGACGCCCGGCATCGCCCAGGTGCAGGGCATCATCGATCACGTCGCCTCGACCGCGTATGGCAGCGACACGCTGATCCTGGTGACGTGGGACGAAGGCGGCGGCTTCTGGGATCACGTGAGCCCGCCGGCGCCGATCGATCAGTACCCGTACGGCACGCGCGTGCCGCTGCTCGCGATCGGCCACTTCGCGCGCCAGGGCGTGGTCAGCCACGTCCAGCTCGAGCACTCGTCGGTCGTGCGGTTCCTGGAGTGGAACTTCCTGGGCGACGTTGGCCAGCTCGGCGCGCGCGACGCGATCGTCCACAACATCGGCTCGCTGCTCGACCCCGCGAAGACCGGCCTGGCGGTGCCCGTTGACTGATCATCGAGCGAGAATCGACATATCCTACATGTAAGACACAGTGGGAATTTTGACTTCATGTAGGGCGCGGGCGATCATTTTTCTCATGAGTTCGCGCGAGTCCAGCATCGGTCAGGTCACCCGTTCGGAACAGCGCATCCATATGCGCTTCGATAAGCTGTTCCAGGTCGTGGTCGGCAGCGAGCTGTTCGGCGACACCGTCGCCGTCGCGCGCAACATCTCGACCGGCGGCATGCTGGTCCAGATGGCCGAGCCCCTGCCCCTCGGCAGCGTGGTCACCATCCTCTTCGTGTGCGAGCGCGGCGAGCGCGGCGAGGGTCCCGCCGACGAGCTGGTCGCCCGCGCGGAGGTCAAGCACCACTACTGCTTGAACTTCCACAGCCAGGGCGCGCCCGACGAGGTCGCCGCGACCCGGGCGATGGGCCTCAAGTTCCTCGACTTCGACGACGCCCTGCCCCTCGACCTGCCCGGCCACCGGTTCCTGCACTAGCCACGGCCGCCCGCGCGTTCTTCGGGGGTGTATCGCCCCGGCTTGCAGTCGCCCCGCGAATTGGCTACGAGTGCTCCGATGACCGGCCGGACCTCCCGAGTGCGCAGTGTCGTGGTCGCGATCATGATGGCGTGGCTGGCCGCCGCCGCGCCTCGCGCGCTGGCCAGCGCCGACGGCGATCGCGCCACGGCGCTGCTCACCACCCTCGACAGCGGCGACGCCGCCGGGCGCGACGCCGCGCTGAAGGAGCTGCCGACGCTCGGCGCGCACGCCCAGGCGGAGCTCAGCGCGTTCCTGGCGCGACCGCACACCGCCACCGTCGACCAGCGCCGCAAGGTGCTGAACGCGATCAAGGCCGCGGTGCCCGACAAGAGCGGGCGGTTCTCCAACCCGGGCCAGATGAAGGACTCGGCGGCCAAGGCCGACGACCAGATCGACTGGATGCCCGCGCTCCTCGCGCTGCCGCCGACCACCACCGGCGTCAACGAGGTGATCGCCGATGTCGCGGCGATCCGCGCGCTCGCCGCCGGCGGCGACGACGCCGCGGCCCGCGCGGTGCTCGACGTCGGGTTCGCGCCCGAGACGATGATCTACCGCGACGAGGTCGGCCGCCGGCTGCGCGCGATGGCGCCGGTCTCGATCCCGGCGCTCACGCTGGGGTCGCAGGCCAAGGACGACATCCGCCGGCGCTACGCGACCTACCAGCTCGAGCGCCTCGATCGGCAGGAGCCGTCGAAGGCGCTGGCCGCCGCCGCTGGCGACGAAGGCCTGCGGGTCGCGATCCTCGACGCGTTCCGCGCCACGCACCACCGCGAGGCGGTGCACGCGGTGCTGGCCGCGATCGACGACGAATCGCCGCGGGTGCGGGCCGCGGCGCGCGCGGCCTGGATGGCGTACGTCACCGGCGACGCGCCGCCGCCGGCCCCGCGCAAGCACCTGCAGCTGCCCGGCGGCAAGCAGGCCGAGAAGGCCACGCCGCTGTGGCTCACGTATCGCGATCTCGCCGACAACGATCTGCGCAAGGCGTCGCAGGAGCTGTTCGGCGAGGACCTCACCGACGTGAAGGACGTCGATCTCGCGGCGCTGTCGAAGCGGGTCTTCGACTACTACGACGGCCTGCGCGCCAAGCGCGACGAGAAGGTGTACGCGGAGGCCAAGGCCAAGGCCGACGCCGGCGACCTCGCCGCCGCGGCGCAGGTGTTCGATCAGCTGCTCGCCGCCAACCCGGAGCGCCCCGAGCGCGCCGAGATGGCCGGCTACTTCTACAAGCTCGGCAAGTCGCTCGAGGACAAGCAGGCGTGGCGCGACGCGGCCACCGCGTACAGCAAGGCGGCGGCGCTCGATCCAGGCGGCGCGCGCGCGACCGATGCGTCCGCGGGCCGCGACTTCGCGCTCGGCAAGGCGCTCGAGGCCGACGGCAAGGACGGCGGCGCCGCGTTCCGGCGCGCCGCCGCGCTGCGGCCCAACGATGCCGCGGCGCAGAAGGCCGCGGACGCCGCGTCGCCGTCGCTCGGCGGCCCGCCGTGGTTCCTCTACGGCGCGATCGCCGCAGGCGGGCTCGCGCTCCTGTTCTTCGTGGTCGGCCTGGCGCGGCGGAGGACCGTTTCGTGAGCAAGGGCGCGCTGGTCGTCCTCGAGGGCCTCGACGGGGCCGGCACCACCACGCAGGCGCGGCGGCTGCGCGATCGGCTGATCCGCGATGGCATCGCGCACCTGACCCGCGAGCCGTCGGACGGGCCGATCGGTCGGCTGCTGCGCGAGTTCCTGACCGGCGGCCACGCGATCACCGGCCAGGCGATCGATCAGACGACCTTCTCGCTGCTGTTCGCCGCGGATCGCGCCGATCACGTGCAGCGCGAGGTCGATCCGGCGATCGCGCGCGGCGCGATCGTGATCTCGGATCGCTGGTACCACTCGTCGTACGCGTACCAGGCGACCGGCGCGGAGCGGCACTGGATCCGCGACCTCAACCGCAACGCGCGGGTGCCTGACCTCACGATCTTTCTGCGGGTCGCGCCCGAGATCGCGGCGGCGCGCCGGGTGGCGGCGGGTCGGGTGCAGGAGCTGTTCGAGGACCTGCCGATGCAGCAGCGGGTCGCGGCCGGGTACGACGAGGTCATGGCGGAGTGCGCCGCGGCCGGCGAGCGCATCGAGATCCTCGACGGCGCCCAGTCGCAGGACGCGATCGCCGCGCGCATCAACGCGCTGGTCGACGACCTGCTGCGCTGATCGCGGGCGGCCGCGCGCCAGAAACTTGCGCGCGCCGCTGGCGGCGGCAAGCTCGCAGGCATGCGCACGTTCGCCCTGCTCCTGATCGGCGCCCTCGCGGGCTGCGGCGCGAAGGTCAACGTCGACGAGTCGCCGTACGACCTCGACGTGCCGCGCGACGACGCGCCGGCGGCCCCGAAGCCGGTGGCGTGGGAGATGCGGCCGGACGCGCCGACCGGGCCGGGCGTGCGGACCGGGACGATCGCGCGCGCGTCCTTGCTCGCGGTGCTCGACCTTGGCCCGGGCGCGTTCCTGCGCGCGTTCGAGGTCGCCCCGGAGATGGACGGCCAGCGGTTCGCGGGCTGGCGGCTGGTGCAGTGGGTGGCGCCGGGCGAGCGTCGGTTCGCGGGGATCGATCTCGTGCCGGGGGACGTGCTGCTCGCGGTGAACGGACAGGCGCTGTCGCGGCCCGATCAGCTCCAGGGGCTGTGGACGTCGCTGCGGACGGCGGACAAGATCGTGGCGGAGCTGGGGCGCGGAAACGGGAAGGTGCGGCTCGAGTTCGCGATCGAGCCAGCGATGGGATTGCCGGCGGCGCCGGTGGTGCCGGAGACGGCGGTGCCGACGACGGTCGCGCCGCCGCCGGTGATGACACCGCCGGTGGCGAAGCCATCGCCGACCGACAAGTCGCGCCGCAAGTAGCGCGGCGGCCGCGCGACGGCCCTAGTCCAGATGCGCCCACACCTCGCGCGCCTGCGCGGGGAGGTTCGTGAACACGCCATCGACGCCGACCTCGGCCAGGCGGAGCAATTCCTCGGGCTCGTCGACGGTCCACGCGTTCACCGCGTGACCATCGGCGCGCCAGGCGGCGACCTGCTTCTCCGTGCAGAGCACCGACTCGGGGTGCATCAGCGACGCACCGAGCAGGAGGCCGGCGCCGAGGCCCTTGCGGACCGGCCAGGGCTCGCCAGCGTGGAAGAGAAACGCGAGCGCGACCTCGGGCAGATGGGCGTGCAACTGCAAGAGCGGCAGCGGATCGAAGCACGAGACCAGCGAGCGCTCGACCGCGTCATGGCGCGCGAGGATGCGCGCGACCTCGGCCGTGAGGTGCAAACCGGCGGCGCCGAACCGCGGTGACTTGATCTCGACGTCGAGCTCGAGGCCCTCGGTCTCCTCGAGCGCCTCGGACAGGAGCGGGATGCGGTAGCCGCCGGTCACGCGGATCTCGCGCAGCTCGCTCCAGGTGAGATCGCGGATGCGCTCGGGACGGCCGGCGAGCCGCGCGAGATCGTGATCGTGGAACACCACGATCTCGCCGCTCTTGCACGGGTGCACGTCGAACTCGACGCCGTCGGCGCCGTCGTCGCGCGCGGCCGCGAACGCCTCGAGGGTGTTCTCGGTCACGCGGCCGCTCGAGCCGCGGTGAGCCCAGATCCGCGGCCGCGCACCCGTCCGGCGCCAGCGCTCGGCGCGCGCCCGCCGCCCCAGCACCGGCACGAACCGGTGCAGCCCCCGCGCGAGGCTCACTCGCAGAACGCCTTGTGCAGGGCGCGCGTGAGGTTGTCGACGTGCTGCTTGTCGCACCACAGGGTCACGCGCAGCGGCGACACGCTGACCGCGTGCAGCGGCACGCCGGTCGCGACCGCGGTCTGGCGCGCCTTGTTGATGAGGCCGGGGTTGCCGCCGATGCCGTTGCCGACCATCGTGACCGCGCCCTCCTCGCCGAACTCGATCGCGTCGCCGAGCAGCGTCTCCATGCGGCCGCGGATCGCCGACCAGTCGGGGACGTCCGCGGTCGAGAACCAGGCGCGCAGCTCCTTGCCCTCGAGATCGAGGTGGGTCAGCGGGATCGACGACGCCTCGATGACCTGCAGGCACTGCTCGACCGCGGCGCCGCCCGACGCGCGGATGCGGACCAGCGGCTGCTGGCCGGTGACCGCGGCGACCATGCGCTCGCGCTCGGGCTGGAAGTCGATGCGGGTGCCGCCGCCGTCCTTGTTGGTCGCGCGCGCCCAGAGCGCGATGCCCGACTTCTTCGCGAACTCGACCGAGTCGGCGTGCAGCACCTTGGCGCCCGAGGCCGCCAGCTCGAGCATCTCGTCGTGGCTGATCGCGTGCAGCAGCTGCGCCGCATCGACGATGCGCGGATCGGCGGAGTAAACGCCGTCGACGTCCGAGCAGATCTCGCAGTACTCGGCGCGCAGCGCGGCGGCCAGCGCGACCGCGGTGGTGTCGGTGCCGCCGCGGCCGAGCGTGGTGATCTCGCGCTTGTACGACACGCCCTGGAAGCCGGCGACGATCACGACCCGGCCGCGCTCGAGTTCGTCCTCGATCCGGAACGGCCGGACCTCGATGATGCGCGCCCCGGAGTGGCGATCGTTGGTGAGGATGCCGGCCTGCGAGCCGGTGAACGAGATCGCCTCGAGGCCCTCCTCGATCAGCGCCATCGTGAGCAAGGACATCGCCTCGCGCTCGCCACAGGTGAGCAGCATGTCGAGCTCGCGGCGCGACGGCGACGGGCTGATCGCCTTGGCCTTCTCGATCAGCGCGTTGGTGGTCTTGCCCATCGCGGAGACGGCGACGACCACCTTCTTGCCCGCCGCCTTGGTGCGCGCGATGCGCTTGGCGACGAGGCGGATCTTGTCGATATCGGCGACGGACGAGCCGCCGTACTTCTGGACGACGATGCCGTTGGACACGGCGCGAACCTACCATGAGGGAACGGCCGCGCGACGGTGCGAGGGCGGCATCGCGACGCGGGGTCGCGGCGGCGAGGCGAGGCGCATCGGTGGTAGGCTGCCTCGGTGAATCACCGGGCTGTGGCGACGCGCGGCAGGGTCGCGATGGCGGCGGCCGCGATGCTCCTGGCGTCGGCCTGTCACCCGCGCGGCCCGCGCCGCCCGGACGTCGGGCCGATCGTCGACGCGCCCTACGAACTCGCCGATCCGATCGACTTCGACATGGTCCGCGATCGGGTGTGGGCGCTGCCGGCAGGCCCCGAGGCTGTCGCCGCCCGCCGCGCCTTGGTCCCGGCGCTGATCGCCCGCGCCCGCGCGCAGCTGATGGCGCGCAAGCCCGACCTCGCCCACCGCGCGCTGCTCGAGCTCGCCGAGCTCTACGCCGGGACGCCCGACGCCGAGCTGGCCCAGGCGCTGGCGCCGGCCCGCGCCGACCTCGCGCGGCTGGTCGCGGCGTTCTCGCGCAGCGGCAACGATCAGGCCGCGATCACCGCGCTGGTACTCGCCGCCGCGGCGGCGGAGTCGCCGGCGGCGCGGACCGACCTGCTCGCGCGCATCGACGAGATCCTCGCGTTCGTCGACGATCTCGCCGCCAGCCAGCACGGCGAGGTCGGCCGCGGCGCCGCGCCGATCACCAGCCTCGCGCCGATCGCGCGCACCGCCGCGGTCGCGGCGCTGACCGATCGCTACGTCGCCGCGATCGTCCTACGCCAGGCCGCGATCGCGGCGCTGCTCGACAGCGGCCAGGCGACCTTCGCGACGGTGTCCGCGCACCGCGACGTCGGCAAGAGCGCGCGCATGATCGCGGTCGCGCTCGGCCGGGGCGCGCGCGCCCCGCAGATCGCCGCGGCGATCGCCCCGATCCGCGGCATCGGCGCCGATCGCGACCTCGGCCGCACCGCCGGGCCGGTCGCGCGCCCCGCCGCCAGCGCCGCCGAGTTCGAGGCCCTCGCCACCGCGCTCGGTGGCGGCGACGACGGCGATCCCACCGCGGCGCTCGCCGTCGAGGCGACCGCGCTTGTCCGGTTCCCGGACGACCCGGCGCTGCTCACCGCCGCCGCCGAGCGCGCGCTCGCGCTGGGCCGCCTCGAGCAGGCGATCGCGCTCGATCAGGCCGCGTTCGCGCTGGCGCCGCGCGACGCCGACCTCGGCCACCGCCTGGCCGCGCTGTACCGCGAGCGCACCGCGCGCCTGGCCGCGACCGGCCGGCCCAACGCCGCGGCGGCCGAGCTCACCGCCTTCGAGCGCTTCCTCGGCACGGTCGCCCGGCTCGGCGACTTCGCGAGCGATCGCGCCGACGCGCTGGTCGCGGTCGCCCGGGCCCAGGCCGGCCAGGGCGATCTCGACGACGCGATCGCGCTCGCCAACCGCGCGCTCGCCGCGGCGCCGACGATCGACGCCTACGAGCTGCTCGCGACGATCGCGCTGAAGCGCGAGCGCTGGGACGACGCGCTCGCCCTGATCGCGCGCGGCCTGCAGACACCGCACGAGACCCCGAGCGCCGCCGTGACCCACGCGCGCTTGGTCCGCCTCCAGGGCGACGCCCAGGCCGGCGCCGGTCGCCCGACCAAGGCGCGCGGGCCGTGGCTGCGCGCGCTCGACGAGTGGGCCGCGCTCGGCGATCACCTCGAGCTGCCGCCGTCGCTCGCCGGCATGCGCCTGGTCGAGAGCGGCAAGCTCCTGTGGCTGCTCGGCGAGCGCGACCGCGCGTTCACGCTCTTCGATGGCGCGCTCGACGCCGATCCCGACGGCGACGACACCCACGTCCAGGCGATCGAGTTCCTGCTGGCCAGCGGCGCCTACGATCGCGCCGCCGATGCGTTCCACCACGCGCTCGGCGCCGACGGCGTCAGCGGCGATACCAAGGTCTACCTCGCGCTGTGGCTGGTCGCCGAGGCCCGCGCCGCCGGCGCGCCGCCCGACGCGCTCGCGCTCGACTATCTCGCGGGTCGGCAGGGCCAGGCCTGGACCGACGAGCTCGCGCGGCTCGCGACCCGGCGCGCCGATCTCGCGGTCGTCGAGTCGCGCGCGGTGACCCGCGGCCGCAAGGTCGAGCTCGCGTACTACCGCGCGGTGCTCGATCTCGGGCCGGCCACGCCCGACGCGGCGACCCGCGCGCGCCTGCTCGCGCAGGTGACCGCCAGCGATCTGGTCCTGTTCTACGAGTACGACCTCGCGCGGCGCGCCCAGCGCCGCGCCGCGCCCGGGAGCCCACGATGATCGACACCGCCCTGGCCGACCTCGGCCGCCGCCTCACCGCGCTCGGCCTCACCGAGCGCGCGGTCAAGCAGTGCTTCGGCGTGCCCGCGCTGGCCCACCTGCCCCGCGCCCTGCCCCACCGCAGCGATCCGGGCGACAAGGCGCCGCGCGCCGCGGCCGTGGTGTGGCTCCTGTGCGCCGGCCGCGCGTTCCCGCTCGACGCGATGCGCGAGCTGTTCGGCGCCGACCTCGCGCGGCTCGCCGACCTCGGCGTGCTCGCGATCGACGGCGCGCGGGTCCACGCCCGCTACGCGCTCGCGCCGCTCGGCGGCGGCATCGCGGTCTGCGATCGCCTCGATCACGCCGGCGCCGACGCGGTCATGTGGCCCGACGACTCGAGCCATCACCTGGTCGGCGCGCTGCCGCTCGCGCGCGTCGCCCGCTGGCTCGATGTCGGCAGCGGCGCGGCGATCGTGCCGATCGCCGCGCCCGGCCGCGCGACCGCGATCCGCGCCAGCGACGTCGCGCCCCGGGCGATCGAGCTCGCGGCGCTCGGCGTGGCGCTCTCGGGGCTCGAGCACGTCACGCTGCGGGTCGCCGATCTGTGCGCGGGTGCGGGCGGCGAATGGAACCTCATCACCTTCAACGCGCCCATCCCGGCCGAGGCCGGGGGCCCGGCCGGCGAGCCCGCGCATCGCCGCGCCCCGGCGGGCGCCCGCGTCCTCGAGCGGTTCTGGGCCGAGGCGCGCGACGCGGTGTCGCCGACCGGCGAGGTGATCGTCCACTCGTGGGTCCCGAACGATCCGCTCGCGCTGACCGCCGACCTGCCCGGCGCGGTCGCGGTGATGCGCTACGCACGCGAGCCCGGCTTCGCGATCACCGCGTGGCGCCCGGGCGCGCCGCCGTCGCGCAAGGTCGTCGACGTGACGCTGACCGAGGCCGCGCCCCACGTCGTCCGCGTCGACGTCGATCGCGCGCTCGCCGGCTGACATGCGCGCGCCGGCCGGGCTCCTGCGCGCCGCGATCGCGGTGCTGCTGATCGCCATCGCGATCGGCGCCTGCCGCACGGCCGTGCGCGTGGTCGAGCCGCCGCCGCCCCTCGATCCGACCCGCTTCCCCCACGCCGCGCACGCCGCCACCGCCTGCGGCGAGTGCCACGATCCGCGCGCCGCGGTGCGCGGCGCGATCGTGCAGCCCGGCAAGGACGACCACGCGCCGTGCGATCGCGGCAACTGCCACCAGGTCGAGTTCGTGCGCGCGCCCGGGCCGTTCTGCCTGGTCTGCCACACGGCCGTCGATCCGCGCGCGCCGACCGCGAGCCCGGTCCGCGCCTACCCGCCCGACGACGGCTGGCGCGCGATGCCGGCGCGCTTCGCGCACGCGGCGCACCTCGATCGCGGCCGCATGGAGCGCGCGGTCGGGTTCCACGTCGCGTGCCGCGACTGCCACGACGCGGATCCGACGGCCGCGCCCGCGGCCTACCCGCGCACCGGCGGCCACGCCGAGTGCGCGCGCTGCCACGCCGCCGAGGTCGGGCTCGCCCGCGGCCCGGCGATGGACGACTGCGCCGGCTGCCACGGCGCCGGCGCCGTGCCGCGCCACGCGCGCCGGCTGATCCGCGGCGATCTGGTGTTCGATCACCGCCGCCACGTCACCGACATCGGCGGCCAGCGGATCGCGTGCGAGACCTGCCACGACGGCACGCAGTTCGCGACCGGCGCGGCCGATCACGCGCCGCCATCGATCGCGGCGTGCGTCGCCTGCCACGACGACACCGCGCGGGTGCCCGGGACCCAGCGCATGCGCATCTGCGAGACCTGCCACACCACCCGCACGCAGTCGGTCGGCACGCTCGCGCCACGCGATCACCTGCCCGCGACCGAGGCGCCGATCGATCACACGCTGGCGTTCCGCACCGACCACGGCGAGGCCGCGGCGGCCGACCCGGCGCGGTGCGCGCGCTGCCACACCCAGATGTCGGGCGCGCGGGCCGACGGCTGCGACGAGTGCCACCAGACCATGCGGCCGCGCGATCACAACGCGTCGTGGCGCGAGCTCGATCACGGCACCGAGGTCTCGGCCGACGCGCAGCGCTGCGCGACCTGCCACGTCGCCGACTTCTGCACGACCTGCCACGAGCAGCTGCCGCGCTCGCACCTCCCCCTCGAGGCGTTCCGCACCGACCACGGCGGCGCCGCCCGCGCCAACCCGCGCGCGTGCGTCACCTGCCACGATCCGGCCGCGACCTGCGGGCGCTGCCACCCCGGGGAACCGCCGAGCCGATGAGGCGCGCGGTGGTCATCGGAGCGCTCGCGCTCGCGGCACCGGCCGCGGCCGATCCGGATCTGCGCCTGCGCCGCTGGCCGGCGCCGCGCCACCTCGGCATGCGCGCGGCCGCGCCCGCGCGCGCCGCAGCGGCACCACCATCGCCGGCGCCACCGCCCCCACCAGCGACCGCGCCGACCCGC
>JAIOQA010000468.1 GCA_021413675.1 Deltaproteobacteria bacterium
GCTTCGGCTTGCGCGCCGCGATCGCGATCACCGCCACCGCGGCGATCGCCCCGCCGACGGCGATGGCCGCGAGCCAGGGCCCGCGGCTGGGCCGCACCGGCGCGACCGCCTCGGACAGCGGCCACGGCGCGCGCGGCGCGGGCGGGTCGAGATCCATCGTCGAGGCCGCGCTGCGCGACGGTCGCGAGCGCGGCCGCCCATCGAGCGCGGCCGCCGCCTGGTCGAGCTCGGCGATCATCGCCTCCGCGGTCGCCGGGCGCTGGTCGCGGCTCTTGGCCAGGGAGCGCTGGATGACCGCGTCGATCTCGGCGGCGCCGGGCTGCGCGGCCAGCTCGGGCACGATGTCCCAGAGGTGCGGCGCCGGGGTCTGCACGTGGCGCGCGAGCAGCAGGATCGCGCTCGGCTCGACGAACGGGCAGCGGCCGGTGATCATCTCGAACAGGGTCGTGCCGACCGCGTAGAGATCCGAGCGCCCGTCGAGCGGCTGGCCCTTGGCCTGCTCCGGGGACATGTAGTCCGGGGTCCCGAACACCATGTCGCCCTGGGTCAGCGCCAGCTTCGAGAACGGCCCCGACGCGGCGTCGTCGGCGATCCGCGCCAACCCGAAGTCGAGGACCTTGGCGAAGTCGCTGTCCGAGCCGCGGATCTGCAGGAGCACGTTGTCCGGCTTGATGTCGCGGTGGACCAGGCCGATGCGGTGCGCGGCGGCGAGCGCGTCGCAGATCTGCTTCGCGACGTGGACCCCGCGCCGCAGCCCGAGCGGGCCGTCGACCTCGAGCTCGGCCCCGACCGTGCGGCCGTCGAGGTACTCCATCACCATGTAGAGCGTGCCGTCGTCGGCGACCGCGAAGTCGATGACCTTCACGGCGTGGGCGCTGTCGACCTTGAACGTGCCGCGGGCCTCGCGCGCGAACCGCCGCGCTGCGGTGTCGTCGCCGACCAGGTGCGGGCGCAGCACCTTGACCGCGACCCGCCGCTCCATCGCGAGGTGGTAGGCGCGGAACACCGCGCCCATCCCGCCCTGGCCGAGCAGCGCGTCGAGCCGGTAGCGGCCGTCGAGCACCTGGCCGACCATGCGCGTCGGTTCGGGCGCGGTCACCCGATCGCCTCGCGCGTCTCGCCCCGCATCAGGTCACGGGCGCGAGGTCAGAACCGCATGCCGTTCTTGATCCGGAACGTGACCCAGTCCCACGCCAGGTAGGCCGAGCCGGCGAGGCCGATGACGCCCAGCACCGGCAAGGAGGTTGCGGCCAGGACGACCACCGAGCCCGCGGCGGCGGCGGCGGCGACCGTCCCCTTCCGCTTGGCGACGACCTTGTTGCGCTGGACGAGGGACCCCATGTCTTCGGAAAGGTGCCTCATGGGGAAACCCCTGTCAAACCGGGGGCCCCGATCGCCCGGGCGAGCCGGCTGCGGCAGCGTGTCGCGGGTGACACGCAGTGCGTCCGTTCACCCGCGGTGGCGCGGAAGGCGATCGCCCCGGGCGGCGTAAACTGCAGGCGAACGGGTGCTGCGTGGTACACACGGGCTGGCACCCGATTCGCACCTTGGGGTGAGCGGAATGACGAAACAGCAGCACCAGGCCTCGCGCGGACGACACACCCGCGGCTCGATCTATCTCGGCGTCGCCGGCGGCTTCCTGCTCGCCGCCGCCGGTTTCGCCGCCGGCCACTTCGTGCTCGGCGAGCGCGGCGCCCAGGCCTCGTCCGGCAAGGCCGGCTCGGCCGAGGTCGCCAAGGGTAGCGCCGCGCCGGTCGCCGACGCCGGCGCCCAGGCCGTCACCCGGGCCATCGACGGCCTGCTCGATCACGACGTCGCCGTGATGATCAACGGCCAGCCCCATCCGATGCGCTGGCGCGAGCTCGGCGCGGTCATCGACACCGACGACGTCCCGTTCGCCGCCGCCCGCGTCGCCGAGGCCGGCGCCAGCGCCGACGCCCTGGCGATCCTCGTCAAGGCCGGCGCGGTCCCGGTCCGCATCGATCGCGACCTCGCGACCAAGGCGCTCGCGGAGCTCAAGGGCAAGGTCGATCGCGCCGCGGTCGACGCCCGCATGGATCTCGAGGCCCGCACGATCCGCGAGGAGGAGCCCGGCGCCGGGCTCGATCTCTACGGCGGGATCGCCGCGCTCGAGGCCGCCGCGCGCACCGGCGCCGCCGAGGTCGCGCTGCCGGTCGTGCCGCTCCCCGCCCGGGTCTCGCGCTCGTCGCTCGGCATCGAGGACATCTCGCAGGTGCTCGGCACCTTCACGACCCGGTTCTCGGTCTCGGACAAGGACCGCAACTTCAACCTCAAGCTCGCCGCCTCCAAGCTCAACGGCCACGTCATCCCGGCCCACGGCGCGTTCTCGTTCAACGACGTCGTCGGCGACCGCACGGAGAAGGAGGGCTACAAGATCGCCCACGTGATCCAGGCGGGCGAGATGGTCGACGGCCTCGCCGGCGGCACCTGCCAGATCTCGACGACCCTGTTCGGCGCGTCGTTCTTCGCCGGCCTCACCGTCGATCACGTCTCGAACCACTCGCGGCCGAGCGCCTACGTGCCCATCGGCTTCGACGCGACCGTCGTCTACCCGAACACCGATCTCAAGCTGACGAACCCGTACGAGTTCCCGATCGTCATCCACTACCGCGTCGCCAGCGGCGAGGCCAAGGTCGAGATCCTCGGCCAGAAGCGGCCCTACGACCAGGTGGCGTTCGAGCGGACCATCCTCGAGGAGACCCCGTTCGAGACCGAGGAGCGCCTCGACGACACCCTGCTCGAGGGCACGCAGTCGACCGATCAGGCCGGCTTCGACGGCTACAAGATCATGCGCTACCGCAAGTTCTACAAGGACGGCCAGGTCGTGAAGACCGACCGCTGGCAGGTCGAGTACAAGCCCGTCACCGAGTACATCCGCAAGGGCACGAATCCCGACCCGGCGACCAAGCCTGCTGTCGAGCACGAGCTCCACGGCCCGCGGACGCCCGACGACGGCTCCGGCCGCATCGTCCAGTAAGCCTCCATCGCATCCGCGATCGCGAACGGCCGATCAGGAATGACCGGCCGTTACTGCGTCCGGAAGCGGATCCGGATTTTCGGGCACGGGCACGGGCACGGGCACGGGCACGGGCACGGGCACGGGCACGGGCACGGGCAGGCGCACCGGCGCGAGCAGGTCCACGGTGCCAGACGGCAGAGCGGGGCGTGGGGCGCCTCGGCGGGACCCGCCTCGCGCAGCGCGCGCTACGCGACCGGGTCCGCGACTTCCGCGGGCGACGCCGACGGCGCCGACGGGGCCGACGCGCCGCCGTTGTTCACGCCGACCTGCGAGCCCTGGATCTTCACCATGCCGGTGCCCTTGATGTTGACGTTGGCGTCCGAGCCGCCCTTCACGTTCTGGCCGGCGATCGTGAACTGCGCCTTCGCCTGCATATCGACCTCGTTCGCCACGATGGTCAGGTCGTCCTTGCAGTGGATGCAGACGTCGCCGGTCTTCGCGGTGAACGAGATCTTGTTGGCCTTGTCGATCACGATCTCGCCGGCGCCGCCGCCGTCCTTGATCGTGATCTTGCCCTGATCGTCGTCGAACTCGATGGTCGTGCCGGCGCGCGACTTGATCGTGCGCTTCTTGTTGCCGCCGTCCGAGTTCGACTCGGGCGGCTTGTCCTTGCCGCCCCAGAGCGCGCCCACCACCACCGGCCGGGTCATCTCGCCGTGCTCGAACATCACGAGCACCTCGTCGTCGACCTCGGGCGTGTAGAACATGCCGCGGTTCGCGCCGGCGCCCATCGACACCACCGTCGCCCACCAGGAGTTGTCCTGGGCCGACAGCGTCGGGAACTTCACCTTCACCCGCGACTGCTTGTCCGGATCCTTGTTGTCGGTGACGACACCGATCACCGCCTCGAAGACCTTGCCGGCCTCGTCCTCGGCGTTCCGGATCTGCTGGAAGAACAGGCTGGGCAGATCGATCACGGACATGGGGTGATCCTACTACGGCCGCCGCGGTCGAAATGCCCCCGGCATGAGCGCCGCGGAATCGTTCGATTCGAGGACACCGAGCGGGTCCTTCGACTTCTTTTTCGGATTTCAGTAGCTTGCAGAGAGCGCGCACGGTCGGCTCGGTCCTCGCCCAGGGGCAGGATGGGGTGTTAGCTTGCGGGTCATGGCCATGGCGGCATGGCCGGCGATCGAGGGTGTGACCCTCGATCACTCGTACGACTCGATCGATCGCATCGAGGCCGCTCACCGCGAGCGGCTTCGAGCCGATGCCGAGTTCGCGGCGGTGGTCGAGAGCTACCTCGGCGAGACGCTGATCGCGAACGTCGGAGCTGCGGCCGCCTGGGATTTCAGCTCGGAGCTCCAGACCGCCGGCCAGCAGGTCGTGTTTGTCACGGGTGTCGAGAAGCCGTTCGAGCCCCAGGTCGCGGTGATCCAGCTGCGAGGCCAGTCGACGAAGCGCCCGGGCAAGCCGGGGGTGCTGCGCGACGAGACCGTGCGCTGGGACCGGAAGGATCGCGAGGCCGCGCTCGCGAGCTTCTTGAAGGTCCCGGCGGAGGAGATCGATCTCGCGGGGGCGTATCCGATCGAGGGCCTGGACGCGGCGGGCTATCGCTCGCTGGTCGCGCGACTCGCCCGCGGCATCGGGGCCGCGTACGTGGCGCGCGTCCCGACGGCCACGTGGACGATCGGCGACGTGTCGAACTCGGATGCGTTCGGTCGCCTGGTCCTCGGTGACTGGCAGCTGTTCGGCGCGATCCAGTGGGGGCTGTCGCGCGGCAAGCTGCAGTCGATCATCGAGGAGCAGTTCGCGAAGGTGACGAAAACGACGACGACGGTCGACCTGGGCCGTGGCCGCGCACACCCCGCGGCTGGAGCTGGGTTCCGAAGTCATGGGGCCTCGTCGACCGAGATCGCTGGAGCCGTGACGCCGTTCGAGCGTGTCCTCGCCGAGCCGGGCTCGATCGCGGCACGCCGCGCGCTCGCGGCCGCGGGCGACCCGCACGAGGAGCTGATCGAGAAGCAGCTCGAGCTGCGCGACCTGCAGCGCGCGGGCAGCGGCTCCGCGAAGTTGCAGCGAGAGATCGCGGCGATCATCGCGCGCGACGGCAAGACGCTCGCGGGGCCGATCGCCGGGCTCGTCTCGACGTACACGTTCTATCGCGGCATGATCGCCGAGGTGACGCTGTCCGGCGAGCAGTGGGTCGCCGGCGCCGCGACGCTGCTCGCCACCGCGCCGATCCAGCACGTCCAGCTGGTCGCGCCGCTCGGCGATCTCGGCGCGTTCCTCGCGCGCCCGGAGTTGCTGCGGCTGCGCACGCTGCTGATGCCAGGCTTCGGCGCGTCGTTCGGCGACGCGGGCGCGATCCAGTTCGCCGCGGCACCGACCGTCGCGAACCTCCGCCGCATCGACCTCGCGCGCGACGCGATCGGCCGCCCGGGCGTCGAGGCGCTCGCGGCCTCGCCGTATCTCGAGCGCGCGGCGCGGATCAACTTCGCGGGGAATCCGGCGAATCCGACGCCGCACGCCGACGATCTCAACCAGTACTACGCGCGACCAAATCTCGCCGACGAGCTCGAGCAGCAGTTCGGGCGCCGGCCGTGGCTCGACGTGCCCGACGCCGAGCCGATCCACTGGGACGAACAAGGGGTGACACCATGAGCCTGGGACCGATCGAGATCCTGCGCAGCGCCGAAGCGCTCGCGCGCGAGGTCGACGCGCTCGACACCGCCGATGCCGACGAGCTCCCCGAGGAGATCGCCGCGACGCTGTCCGCGCGCCGCCAGCGCCTGCTGATCGACCTCGATGCCTGCGGCGTGTTCGACGGCCTGGCGTCGACGCGCGAGGAGCTCGTGCGCCACGGTCTCGAGTCGCTCGTCGGCTATCACGACGCGGCGACGGCGCTCGGGCGCTACCTCGCATCGCCGGAGCGCGCGGCGCTGGTTCCCGGCGTGCCGCCCCCGCGCAAGCTCCTCGACTCGATGTTCTCGCTCGACTGGTTTCGTCGACCGGGCAGCGATCGCGGGCACCCGCTGCCGCGGCACGTGTTCGCGGGGTGGTGCGAGCGCATGATGAAGGACACCGAGGACACCGATGGGATGTCGTGGGTGAAGTTCGTCGGCAAGATGCACGTCGTGCACTACCGGCGCGAGGTCGCGGCGGCCCCGCGGCTGTATCGCGCGGGTGAGCGTCTGGCCGCGGTCGCGCTCACCGTCGATCCGGCGCCGCTGGCGGGCAAGGACGTGCTGCGCGACTGGGCGAGCGCGACCCCGCGGTTCGTCAGCGGAGAGGTCGCCGTGGAGGTGCCGCGCGAGCAGCTCGCGGTGTGGCTCGACGCGCTCGATCGGGTCGCGGCGCGCGTGGTCGGAGGCATGCACGGCGGGGCCCGCTGGGAGGCCTACGGCGATCGCTACGAGCTCCGCGCGGGGGACAAGGCGGTCGAGGGCAAGCGCCAGTACCTCGCCGACCTGACCGGGGTGGTCGCCGACGACGTGGGCGTGGCGTGGAAGTACGGCCTCGACCGCGTCGACCCGAAGATCGCGATGCATCCGGCCGCGGCGGCGTACGCCGCGCGCGACCTCGCGTGGTGGCTCGGCCGGCTGTTCATGAACGAGACCGGCATCGAGGTGCTCGAGTGAGCGCGAACCGAGCTCGCACCGGCGCGGCGCCGCGAGTCGTGTTCTAGCGATCGGGCGACGGCGCGGGCGGCCGCGGCGCCGGGGGCCGGCCCGGGGCGATCGTCGGCGCCACGCGGGTCGTGCCCGGGGCGACCGGCACGGCGCGCATCGGGGCGGGGCCGGTCGGCGTGGGGCCACGGGGAGCGA
>JAIOQA010000051.1 GCA_021413675.1 Deltaproteobacteria bacterium
CCGGCACCGCCTCGGCGGCGGGCTCCGCGACCGGCTCGGGCGCGCTCGCGCTGACCGCGGCGAGCTCGCTGGTCGGCTCGTCGGGCGCCGCGTCTTCGGGTGCCGCTGCCGCGGATTCGTCGGCCTCGTCCTGCAGCTCCGAGGCGTCGTGGACCGGGGCCTGCGCGGCCTCGGCGGCCTCGGCCGCCTCGCGGCTGGCCTCGCTCGCCTCGCCTGGCTCGCTGCCGAACGTGAGGCCGAGCGCCTCGAGGTTGACCGCCGGCATCTCGCGGGTCTTGCCGTCGAACGCGACGTCGTCGACCGCGATCGGGCGGCCGTCGGCCTCGGCGCCCAGCGGCGGCTCGTCGGCGGTCATCGCGAGCGCGGCGCCGTCGTCGTCGAGCACCGGCTCGGGGACGTCCGAGGTCTCGACGTGATCCTCGACCGCGATCGCCGCCAGCTCGGGCAGCGAGTCGTCGTCGGTGCGGCTCATCGGCCCCGACGCGTCGGGCGCGAAGCTGTAGGCGATCGAGACCGCGAGGTTCGGATCCTCGGGCACCGGCGCGACGACGGAGTGCGAGCCGCTGCGGCGCGGCACGTTGTCCGAGGGCACCCGCAGCCCGGCGCCGCGGCGCCGGCGACGGCGGCGCTCGGCCGTCGTCATGCCGGCTTCCATGTCGGGCAGATCGTCTTCGCGTTTGCTCACGCGCCGACCCCGCCCAGCCGCTGGCCCTGCCGCACGACCTCGCCCGCGGTCACCGTGAGTAGACCCGTGCCCGGCGGCATCAGCATCACGACCGTCGAGCCGAGCAGGAACGCGCCGAGCTCGTCGCCGACCGCGAGGTCGACGGGGGGAATCTCGATCCGGCGGGCCTCGCCGGCGGCGCGGAACTGGCGCGTGTCGTCGCCGAGCCCGCCCTCCGGGTTCGGCAGGTGAGACAGCCAGATGTTGCCGACCGCGACGGCGCCGACCATGACGACCGCGACCGGCGTCTGGCTCGCAGGCACGTCGAGCCAGATCACCGCGCGCTCGTTGATCGCGAGCAGATCGTCGATCGCATCGGCGAAGCGCGGGCTGACCGGCAGCTGCGCGCCCGGCACGTAGTCGTAGCGGACCACGCGGCCAGAGACCGGCGTGTGCACGCGATGGTAGTTGGCCGGCGACAGGTAGATGGTCGCGTACCAGCCGCCGTCGTACGCGGCCGCGCGCGACGGATCGGCGAGCAGCGCGCCGACCTGGTAGCGATGGCCCTTGGCCTCGACCAGGATGCCATCGGAGATCGGGCCCACGGCCGCGACCACGCCGTCGCTCGGCGACAGGATCGCGCCCGGGCCGACGGCGAGCGGGCGCGCGCCATCGCGCAGCCGCCGCGCGAAGAACTCGCCGAGGCTCGGGTACTCGGCGAGATCGCGCTCGGTTTCGCCGAGGTCCGCGCCCACCGCGCGCGCGAACGCCGTCCACAGCGGACGCCGCAGGGGGCGAGGCAGGGCTGTCCGCGCGCCCCAGTAGACGACCGACGAGTACAATCCCATCGGCGCCCAGCGGGCGGCGCCGCGGATGGCGCTGTGGCGGATCGAATCGAGGTTCACGCGGGTGTCGGGCCCTTTGCCTGTTCGTGCCAGCGCCGGGTCGGCGAGTCGCGGACGCGACCGAGCCGCCCCAGAATCTCCAAGATTATAGGCAGCCTAGGGCCTAGGGCACAAGCGCAGTGCCACCTCGCCCGAAAAAAGCCACGCCGGCCGAGGATCCGGCCGGCGCGTTACCCGTCATTCTGGCTCGGGCGGGTTGTGTTTTCGCCGCGACCTCAGGGGGAACGCGGGATCGCGGCGCTCAGCAGTCGTAGTACAGCGCGTACTCCGACGGGACCGGGCGCAGCGCGACGTGATCGACCTCGGCCTCGTGCTTGTAGGCGATCCAGGCGTCGATCAGATCGGTCGAGAACACGTCGCCGCGCAACAGGAACTCGTGGTCGGCAGCGAGCGCGTCCAGCGCGCGGTCGAGCGAGCCCGGCACGTGCGGCACCGAGGCCAGCTCCTCCGGCGACAGCGAGTAGATGTCCTTGTCGAGCGGATCGCCCGGGTGGATCCGGTTCTCGATGCCGTCGAGGCCGGCCAGCATCATCGCGGCGAACGCCAGGTACGGGTTGCACGACGGATCGGGCGACCGCAGCTCGAGGCGCTTGGCCTTGGGCGAGCTCGAGTACATCGGGATGCGAATCGACGCCGAGCGGTTGCGCGCCGAGTACGCCAGGTTGACCGGCGCCTCGTAGCCCGGCACCAGGCGGCGATAGCTGTTGGTGGTCGGGTTCGCGAACGCGCAGATCGCGCCGGCGTGCTTGAGCAGGCCGCCGATGTAGTACAGCGCCATGTCGCTCATGCCGGCATAGCCGTCACCGGCGAAGAGCGGCTTGCCCGCGCTCCACAGCGACTGGTGCGTGTGCATGCCCGAGCCGTTGTCGCCGAACATCGGCTTCGGCATGAAGGTCGCGGTCTTGCCGTGCTCCTTCGCGACGTTTTTGACGATGTGCTTGTACCACATGACCTTGTCGGCCATCGGGACGAGCTCGTCGTACTTCATGTCGATCTCGCACTGCCCCGCGGTCGCGACCTCGTGGTGGTGCGTCTCGACCTCGATGCCGACCGCCTGCATGGTCATCACCATGATCGTGCGGATGTCGGTGAGCGTATCGACCGGCGACGCCGGGAAGTAGCCGCCCTTCACGCGCGGCTTGTAGCCCAGGTTGCCGCCCGGCTCCTGGCGACCGGTGTTCCACGCGCCCTCGACGGAGTCGACCTCGAAGAACGCGGTGTGCTGCTTCTCCTCGTAGCGGACGCCGTCGAACACGAAGAACTCGGCCTCGGGCCCGAAGTACGCCTTGTCGGCGACGCCGGTCGACTTGAGGTACGCCACCGCGCGCTTGGCGAGGCTGCGCGGACAGCGGCTGTAGGGCTCGCGGGTGATCGGATCGGCCGCGTCACAGATGAGCGACAAGGTCGGGACCTTGAGGAACGGATCGATCACGCCCGATGCCGGGTCGGGGAGCATGATCATGTCCGACGAGTTGATCGCCTTCCAGCCGCGGATCGACGAGCCGTCGAAGCCGAAACCGGCCTCGAGGCCCTCCTCGAGGCGCTCGATCGGATAGGTGATGTGCTGCCACGTGCCGAGGAAGTCGACGAACTTGCAGTCGATCATCTTGGCGCCGTGCTTGTCGGCGTATTCGCGGAGCTCCTTGGCGTTCATGGCGAGGTCCTCTTGGCGTGGGGGAATCGGGATGGAAACAATTCGGGCGCAGGAAACCCGTGCGCGCGCCGATCAGGGCGCGCCGCGGGCGTGCAGACGGACGGATGCGCGAGCGCGAACCGGCGCGGCTAGATCGCGTCCTCACCGGTCTCGCCGGTGCGGATGCGGATCACTTCGTCGATCGGGCTGACGAAGATCTTGCCGTCGCCGATCTTGCCGGTGCGCGCGGCCTCGGTGATGGCGGCGACGACCTGGCGGACGTTCTCGTCGGGGACGATGATCTCGAGCTTCACCTTCGGCACGAAGTCGACGACGTAGGCCGAGCCTCGGTAGACCTCCTTCTTGCCGCCGGTTCGGCCGAATCCCTTCACCTCGGTGACCGTCATGCCGTGCACGCCGATCTCCGCGAGACGCTCCTTCACCTCGTCGAGCTTGAAGGGCTTGATGATCGCCTCGACCTTCTTCATGACTGGATCGGTACACGGCCGCTGTTTCCGGGTTGTTTCCGGGTCGAATCAAATGTCGCCACGCGTCGAAAGCCCGCACGGGCGATCGCCGTCGCGGATTCATGCGTCCGGCGTGCGTCCGCGCAGGGCACCGCGCGATGACGCGCCGGCTACTGCGAGGCGCGCATCTGGGCGCGGAAGCGGTCGAGCTTCTTGTCGAGCGCGACCAGCTTGTCGGGCGCCTTCGCGTACTGCGCCGCGGTCGCGATCTCGGTCCAGTCGTTCTCGAGCCGCGAGCCGAAGCTCTGCTTGTAGCTGCGGTACTCGCGCAGCACGTCGCGGAACTTGGCCTGGACCGCGGCCGCGGACACGCTGCTCTCGGGCGGCGCGCTGCTGCCGGAGCCCGCGGACGAGCCGGAGCCCGCGGACGGTCGATCGCGGACGTGGCGGTTCGAGCCGGCGCTGGCGCCCGAGCCCGGGGTCGGCGGGCGCGGCGAGTCGACGACCTCGATCGGCATCTCGACCTCGTCGAGCGGCGCGTCGGGCAGCGCGACCGCGACCGCGACCGCCGCGTCGAGTGGCGCCGGGGCCACGACCGCGACACCGGCGGATCCCTCGATCGGCGGTGGCGCGGGGGCCGGCGCCGGTGCGGCGCCACCGCCGCCGCGCATCGCGAACGCCAGCGCGCCGATCGCGGCGACCGCGCCGATCGCGGCCGGCACGACCCAGCGCGGCCGCGGCCGCGGCGCCGGCGGCACCTCGATGCCCTGGATCGATCCCGACGCGAGCCCGGGCGCCGGCACCCGCTGGATCTGCGAGGTCGGCGGCGCGAACAGCGGCAGGTTGGCGAGCGCGAACGACACGGTCGCGACCGACTGCGTGGTGAGCTCGTTGCGGAAGTCGGCGAGGTGCAGGCGCGCCAGGCGATCGTGGTTCTCGCGCAGCGCGAGCATCTCGTCGGCGAACACGTCGCGCATGAAGGCGCCGAGCGCGTCGGTGGAGATCGTGGGGTTGACCGTGACCAGCGCGGTCTGGAGCGCGTCGCGCAGCTCGGCCGCGGTCTGGTAGCGATCCTCGGGCTTGGGCTTGAGCGCGCGCACGACCAGCTCGTCGTACGGCGCGAGCAGCGGATCGTGATCGCTCGGCAGCCGGTGCTCGCCGCGCGCGACCATGCGCGCGAGCGCGCGGTAGTCAGGGTTGTCCGAGACCTCGTAGAGCCGCTGACCGGTGAGCAGCTCGTAGAGCACGCAGCCGGTCGCGTAGATGTCGGTGCGGTGATCGACGACGCCGCCGCGGATCAGCTGCTCGGGCGCCATGTAGCCGAACTTGCCGAAGCCCATCTTGGGATCGGTCGCGGTCGCGCGCAGCGCGCTCTTGGCGATGCCGAAGTCGATGACCTTGGTCTCGCCCTCGAAGCTGACCAGCACGTTGGGCGGCGAGATGTCGCAGTGGACGAGGTTGAGCGAGCCGCCATCGGCGCCGAGCCGGCGGTGCGCGTAGGCCAGGCCGTTGGCGACCTCGCGCGCGACGAACAGCGCGAGGTCGACCGGGAAGCTGGCGCCGCGCTGCTGCAGCGTGGTCAGCGTGCGGCGCAGATCGCGGCCCTCGACGTGCTCGAGCGCGAGGAAGTACTCGTCGCCGACGCGCCCGACCTCGAAGACCTGCGCGATGTTGACGTGCTGCAGCTTGATCGCGACCTGGGCCTCGTCGATGAAGCGCGAGATGAAGCTCTCGTCCTCGGCGAGGTTCGACAGGACCTTCTTGATCACGCACAGCTTCTCGAAGCCGGCGAGGCCGTGCTTGGCGAGGAAGATCTCGCCCATGCCGCCGCGCGACAGCCGCTGGACCAGCAGGTAGCGCCCGAACACCTGCGGGAGCGCGGGGTCCGGCCGGGGCCCCGAGTGATCGGGGTTGCGGGATTCGACGACGGCGGACATGCGGCGCGGCGTCAACCTGTGCGCACGCGCGACGCGGGCGACGCGGCGCGGGTCGAGGTGAGGAGGCAGCCTGGTGCGGTCACGATTCCGGGTATCCCCTTCCAGTGTGCCAGACCGGCGCGCGCCGTGGGGGCCACCGATGATCCACGTCCCGACAACGGCTCACAGTCGCGGTTTGTGGTTGATCTTTCAGGAGGACCGCTCCGTGCGCGTCGTGGTTGTGAGCGCGCACGCGCGGGTGTTAGCGTCACGATCGTGATTCGACGAACCGCGCGGGGTGCCGGGTTCGCGCTGGCGCTCGCCGGCGCGGCCGCTGGCGGGACCTCGCTCCCGGCGTGCGGCACCGGCAGCGTCGACGTCGTGCTCGACGTGCCCGACGACGCGACGCTCGCGCCCGACAACGCCGCGACGGTCACCCTGGTCACCCAGCAGCCGGGCGCGCCGGCGCGCGCGACGACCAGCGTCATCGCCGACGACGGCACCTTCGATCTCGGCAAGCTGCCGGTCGCCCCGGACCTCGCGGTCTCGGTCATCCTGCGGTCCAACGCGCAGCGCGTGGTCGGCTACGGCCGGGCCGCCGGGCTGATCGACGTCTCGGCGCGCGACGCGATCTCGATCGACGTGCCGATGCGCCGTCCGTTCGCGTACGCGACCGGCTCGCCCAACCGCCTGGTCGCGTTCGACACCACGATGGACGCCGCCCAGCGCGACTTCCAGCGCGCGATCGATCTCCCCGAGACCGACGAGCTGGTCGCGGCCAGCGGCGGCGACGTCTTCGTGATCGACGACGCCGGCGGCAGCACCAAGGCCCGCCGGATCGACGGCGCGACCCACCAGCCCGACACCGCGACGATCGCGCTGCCCGCTGGCGTCCGCGACGCCGCCGCGACCAGCAATGGGCGCTGGCTCGTCGTCGGCTTCGCGGGCGGCATGGCGATCGTCGACGTGCCCCGCGGCACGCTGACCACCGCCGCCATGCCCGGCGGCGTCGACCGCGTCACGATCGCGGCGACCTCGACCGGCGAGCTGCGCGCGATCGGCCTGGCCGGACGCGCCACCACCGCCGCCGGCTGCACGAAGGCGTCGCAGTTCGTCGTGGTCACGCTGCCCGCGACCGCCGACACCGAGCCGAGCGATCCCACGATCACCGACGCCGGCGCGCCGCTCGCCGACATCGGCGGCGACGAGACCGACGTCGACTTCGTCGCGATCGATCCGTGCGCCGACGCGCTCATCCGCTACAGCGGCGGCGAGGTCGGCGCGGTCAAGCTCGCCGACGTGTCCGATCCCGCCGCGGTCGCGATGATGGGCGGCCAGGCCTGGGCGCTGGGCAGCGTGCCGGGCAAGGAAGACACCAACAGCACCGCGACGCTCAGCGACGACACGACCGTGACCGCCGCCCACCTCGTGCTGGTCTCCGCGGCCGTCGACGGCTCGGCGACCACGAAGGCCGATCTGCCGCCGGTCACCCAGATCGCCGCGGGCTACGACGCCAACAACCAGCCGCTCGCGCTGTCGCGCGACATCAACGCGAAGGTCGTCATCCCGCGCGATCTCGTCGCCGTGCCGCCGGGGGATCAGGTCGCGCTCCTGTACGACGCCGAGTTCCACGCGCCCGCGCTGTTCACGACCGACATCTTCGGCAACCAGGTCGAGGTCATCCCCGAGATCACCGCGCAGACCAGCGAGTACGAGCTGCTCAACGCCAGCGGCGGCGCGCCATCGCAGCGCGTGCTGTCGTCGTGCAAGCTCACCGAGGACAACATGGGCGCGGTCGCGCAGTGGCGCTGCCAGCAGGCGAGCGGCGCGTACACGCCCACGGTCGGCGAGTTCATCCCCGGCAACCTCGCCGTGCTGTACGGGGCGCGGTGAGCGCCGCCGCCGTTGCCCCCCCCCTCGGCGGGCACCGCGGCCTCGCCGCGGCGATCGCGGTCGCGCTGATCGCGGCGCCGGCGGCCGCCGATCCGAACCCGAAGCGGCCGGTCGCCGTGCTCGAGTACCGTTCGGGCTCGTCGGCGCTGGCCGGGGTCGACAGCCGGCTCGCCGCGATCCTGCGCAAGCGCACCTCGCTCCAGATCATCGACGCCGACAACGCGCGCGCGCTGATCCCGCGGCTCGACGCCGACGTCGTCGCGTGCGCCGGTGAGGGCGCGTGCGTCGCGCGCATCGGCGCGAAGCTCAAGGTCCGCGAGGTGCTGCTGGTCGGCGTCAGCGAGTTCGGCGACGTGATCCTGACCTTGCAGCGCATCGACGTCACCGATCGCAAGGTCGCGGGGCGGCTGGCGGAGGCCGTCGCCGAGAACGCGTCGCCGTCCGATGACGATCTCGCGGGCTACCTGCAGCGGGTCATGCCGCGCAGCGACTTCCTGCGCTTCGGGATCATCCGCATCGACGCCAACCTGCGCGGCGCCGAGGTCATCGTCGGCGGCGAGAAGCGCGGCACGACCCCGGTCGACGCGATCAAGGTGCAGGCGCCGGCGACCTACGACATCCGCCTGACCAAGGCCGGCTTCACGCCGTTCCGGGCGTCGGTCGCGGTGCCGCCGGATGGCGAGGTCCGGGTCAAGGCCGAGCTGACCCGCAAGGGCGGCGGCGGCGCGTGGTACGGGCGCTGGTGGGTCGCGACCCTCGCCGGCGCGGTCGTGCTCGGCGCCGTGGGCACGGGCGTCTGGTACTCGACCCGCGAGCCGACCGAGGTCCCGGTCGGCGGCCACACGCAGTAGCGGCCTCCGCGCGCGCTGGTTCAGGGGCGATGGCGGCGCTGCGCCCACATCTGTCGGGTGCGGGGTGTGATCGGTCGTGACACGCACGGCGCGGCAGACCTCCGAACGTTTGTTACCCTCTCACGGTGGGGACTCCACTCCGCCAGCTCGGTCGCTACGAGCTCGTCGCTCGCATCGGCGAAGGCGGGATGGCGCAGGTGTTCCTGGCGCGCCAGCGCGGACCTCAGCAGTTCGAGAAGCTGGTCGTCGTCAAGCTCGTGCACCCGGAGGTCGCGGCGCGGCCCGAGTTCGCGACGATGCTGCTCGAGGAGGCGCGCATCGCCGCGCTGGTCAAGCACCCCAACTGCGTCGACGTCTACGACCTCGGCGAGGACCGCGGCACCTACTTCATCGCGATGGAGTACCTCGAGGGCGAGTCGCTCGCGTCGATCCTGCGCGCGGCGCGCGAAGGCCCGCGCCTCGATCCGTTCTCGATCGGCAAGATCATCGCGGAGTGCGCCTCAGGCCTGCACTACGCCCACGAGCTGCGCGGGCTCGACGGTGAGCCCCTGGATCTGGTCCACCAGGACGTCACGCCCGGCAACATCTTCGTGCTCTACACCGGCCAGGTGAAGCTCGTCGACTTCGGCGTGGCGACGATCCACACCGGCACCGAGACCGCGACCGCGACCGTCCGGGGCAAGGCGGCCTACCTCGCGCCCGAGCTGCTGACCGGGGCGCGCGCCAGCCGCCAGACCGACATCTTCGCGCTCGGCGTGGTGCTGTGGGAGGCGCTGACGCTCAAGCGGCTGTTCTGGTCGCCGACCGAGGAGGCGATCTTCGCGAAGATCCGCACGCTCGACGTGCCGCCGCCATCGCGCCTGGCGAACGCCGTCGTGCGCGACCTCGACGACGTGTGCCTGCGCGCGCTCGCCCGCGATCCCGCCGCGCGCTACCCGACCGCGCAGGCGATGCGCGACGACCTCATCGAGATCCTCCGGCACGCCAGCTGGGCCGGTGGCGACGGGCCGATCGCGCGCTACATGCAGTCGACGTTCGCGCCGCGCATCGAGGCGCGGCGCGAGCTGCTGCGCGAGCTCTCCACGCGCCGGGCGCCGCGCGCCGCGACGCTCGAGCGCATCCAGGCGATCTACGAGCCGGCCGCGCCGCCGGCGGAGGCGCCGACCCCCGAGGCGATCGAGATCACCACGGCGCCGTCGCGGAAGGGCCGGACCTGGCTCGCGCTCGGGATCGGCGCGGTCCTCGTCGGCGGGGCGGCGCTGGCGATCACGGCGAACCGCGGCGGGGAGCCCGTCGAGCGGGCCAGCGCGCCGGCGGATGCCGCGACGACGGCGGTGGCGCCGGTCGATGCCGCGATGGTGGCGAGCGCGCCGGTCGATGCCGCGGTGGTGGCGAGCGCGCCGCCGGACGCAGCGCCCGAGGGCGTCGAGCCCGCCCCGACGACGACGCCGCCACCCGCGATCGCCGACCGCCACACGCACCGGCCGGAGCGCGTGCTGCGCCCGGTCGAGCCCGAGCTCGCGGTGCCCCTCGCGACCAGCGCGAAGTCGCTGTACAAAGAAGGCCTGCAGGACTTCGTCGCCGGACGCACCGCCCCCGCGCTCGATCGCTTCCGCAAGGCGATCGCGCTCGATCCCGGCTACGCGCCGGCGTACCGCGGCATGGGCATGGCGTACGAGCGCACCGGCGATCGCGCGCGCGCCGCGCAGGCGTACCGCAAGTACCTCGGGCTCGCGGGCTCGGCCGCCGACGCGGCGCAGATCCGCGAGCGGCTCGCGAGGCTCCCGTGAGGGCGATCCTGGTCGCGCTCGCGCTCGCGATCCCGCGCATCGCGGCCGCCGATCTCGATCCGCGCGTGCTGGTGCTACCGGCCGAGGGCGCCGGGCCGCGCGGCATGCCGACCCTCGCCGCCGACGTCGGCGACGCCCTCGCCCGCGGCGCCGCCCGCACCACGCCCACCGTCGCGCGCGCCGACGCGACGCTGTCGGACACCGCGGTGGTGGTCGGCTGCGATCCGAAGCTGCCCGCGTGCCTCGACGCGGTCGCCGCCGCGCTCAACGTCGACCAGGTGCTGTTCTCGCGGCTGCGCGCCACCGGCGCCGACGCCACGATCGAGGTGACCGCGGTGACCCGCGAGGCCGAGCCGTCGACGCGCGAGTTCACGATCCACGCGGCCAGTCGCGCCGCCGATCTCGCCGCGATCGAGCCGGCGGTGGTCGAGATGCTGGAGAGCGGCGAGGCCCGGCGCAGCGCGCAGGTCCAGCACGCGGTGGTGATCGCGCCGCCACCGCCGCCGCCCCCGCGCCCCGCGCCGGCGGCCCACCCGATCTGGCCGATCGCGGTCACCGCCGGCGGTGCCGCGCTCGTGATCGGCGGCCTCGCGGCGTGGACCGTGGCCGCCGGCAAGCAGGGCGACATCGACGCGGCACCGACCGGCACGTCGGTCGAGCTCGCGCGCCTGGCCGCGCTCGAGTCCTCGGCGCGCCGCTATGCCACCGCTGGCAACGCGCTGGTGATCGGCGGCGCGCTGGTCACCGCCGCCGGCGGGTACCTGTGGTGGCGCTCGCGCCGCGCGCCCGCGATCACGATCGCGCCGGCGATCGGCGCGGAGCACGCGCAGGTCGTGATCGGCGGGGTGTGGTGAGCATGCGGGTCGCGATCGCGCTCGCGCTCGCCCTCGCGAGCTGCAGCGTCGACACCCGCTCCGACGCGTTCCGCTGCGACAACGGCACCTGCCCGACCGGCCGCGCCTGCGAGGGCGGCTGGTGCGTCTCGACCGGCCTACCCGACGCGCCGCCAGGCACGGCGGACGCCGCGAGCTGCCCTGCGGCGTGCACCGAGTGCGTCGGTGGGGCCTGCGTGATCCGCTGCGATCAGACCAACAGCTGCACCGGGGTGGTCGTGTGCCCGGCGGGGATGCCGTGCACCGTCGACTGCGCGGGCACCGGCGCGTGCAGCGGCGGCATCGACTGCAGCGCCGCGAGCGCGTGCGCGATCACCTGCGGCGGCGCCACCTCCTGCGCCGGCGCGGCCACCTGCGGTCCGGGCGCGTGCACCGTCAGCTGCGGCGGCCCCACCAGCTGCGCCGGCAAGATCGACTGCAGCGCCTCGTGTCAGTGCGACACGAGCTGCGGCGGCACCGACTCGTGCGCGAGCGCCGCGACCTGCCCCGGCCCGCCACCGTGCACCAGCGGCAACGCGTGCACCTCCGCGCCGAACCAGTGCCACGGCGGCTGCTGACGCCCTACGGCGCGATCCGGTAGATCGCCATCGCCTTCGCTGGCAGGTCGACCGCCAGCACGCCGCCGGTGATCGTCACCTGCGCCGGCGCGCCGTCGTCGAGCTCGTCGACGAGCCGCGTGCCATCAGCGAGATCGCGCACCGGGATGCGCATCGCGCCGCTGGCCCGGGCGCCGTTGTTGAGCGCGATGATGCGCACGCCGGCGCCGGTGCCGCGCGCGAACGCCAGCACGTTGGGGTTCGCCGCGCCGTTCTGCCGCCACAGCTCGCGATAGGCGCCATCGATCAGCGCCGGGGTCGCGCGGCGCAGCGCGATCAGCTTCTGGACGCGCGCGAAGACCTGCGCCGCGCCCGCGACCGCCGTGCCGGGATGCGGCTGCGCGCGGCCCGCGGCGTCGGTCGCCCACGCC
>JAIOQA010000115.1 GCA_021413675.1 Deltaproteobacteria bacterium
CCACCAGGTCGGCCTTCTCGTCCTCGGTCAGGCCGAGCGGCGACATCTCGACCGACTTCACGCCCGAGAACCCGGCCGCGTCGCCGCCGCGATCGTAGAACTCGACCACGTCGTCCAGCGTCGCGAGGCTGCCGTTGTGCATGTACGGCGCGGTCTGGGCGATGTGCCGCAGCGACGGGGTCCGGAACGCGCCGCGCACGGACTCGGTCGGGGCCAGGCCGTCGAGCAAGCCGGCCACAGGACCGGCCCGAGCTCGACTATTCCTCTCCCAGCGCGACCCACTCTTCGACGTCGGCAACGACACTTCTCAGCCACGCCCAGATGGAGTCAAATCTCGCCACGACCTCGTAGCCCTCCGGAGTCCAGCCATGCACGACGACAACGCCCGGCTGCGAGGCATTCGCTTCGACGGCAAAACAGGCGATATCATCGCAGTCCTGCCGACGAGCGAAGGCATACAAGCTTGCCAGCTCCGTCGCTCGCGGCCAGCGCTCGCTGACCGAGAAGACCTGCTCGACGGGCAAGAAGTACCACGGCTGCAGCGCTGTGTCAGCCTCGAACCCTACAAGCCCGCGATCGATCAACCACCGATACCCAGCCGGCACGGTGAACGGGAACCCCGACAGGGGATGCTGCTGATTCTCAGTCGTCATGCTCACCTCTTCGGAAGCCTTGGCGGCGTGAGCGTACCCGTTGGCGGGAGGGGGGGCTTCTGCCTAGATACGCGAAACGCAACTGCCTGGCCCCAGGTGGTGGAGCTGCCGAAGCGCCCCGTCATGGTCGCCGGCAAGGCATCGCCAGGCAAGTGCACTCGCGCTGGAATGCTCTTGATGCCGAGTTCGAGTGCAACGGCCGCCCGGGTGTGGTCCACCGTCGCGATCCCGTCTGCCGTTCGAACCACATCAATCGGGTCACCGACGTACCCGCGAGTCGCCATGCTCTCCCGTATGGCTGCGGCGCGACCGTTCCCGCCGGCCGTACGCTGAGTCCAGCGAAGTGCCGCGGGGCTCACCATCTCCAGCCCCTCCTCAGCGACTGTTGCAGAGGCACGCGTCGAAACGCCGACTACGCCGAGCCCGACGAAACGCGCTGCGGCAGCTTCGACTGGCGCCAACCCTATGGTCTCGCCGAGCAAGTCGGTTAGACCATAGGTATTCCAATGAGAGACACCCTCTCGAGCAAAGAGCTCTCGCTCGGCGCGCTCGGCACGCGTGAGCGGTCGCTGTGCGTCCCAGTTGGCCGTGATCTGGTCGCGCTGCGCGGAGATTGCCCACTCGCGTTCGCGAGCGTTGCTGCGGAGTTCATTCTTGAAATCGCTCCAGAACTCGGCCTCGTCCTGCCGTGCGACTTCGTGATCCTCGAGTACGCATGACCCCTCACATGACTCCTGGCCCGTTTGCTGATCTCGAGCCCAGACGCTCTCGTCGGTGTGGCCCGTGGGGTCGATGCGGTTGAGCGGGTTCTGCGAGGCGTAGGCGTAGCGGTTGTGGCCGAGGACGCCGGGCCCGGTCGTGACGGTGTCGGCGGAGATGAAGCGAGCGGTGATCGGGTCGTAGAGGCGGGCGTTGAGCTCGAGCAGGCCGCCGCCGGCCTCGGCGGCGGTGGCGCGGTCCTGGCGCGCGCCGGTGAACAAGAAGTCGTGCGCGGCGCCGGGCGCGCCGGCGAGCCGCTCGCCGAATGCGGCGTAGTCGTACGCGCCGCTCGGGACGGGCTGGCCGACCTCGTCGGTGACGAGCGCGGTCGACGACAGGCGGTCGGCGTGGAAGTAGGTGCGGAGGCCGCTCTCGTCGGCGCGGGCCACCAGGCGGCCGCCGAAGAAGTACACCTTGGAGAGCTGGCTGAAGGCGTTGTGCTCGACCTCCGGGAAGAGCGTGTACGTGATCTCGCCGGTCGGGGCGACCGCCTTGAGGCGGCGGCCGTCGTCGCCGTAGGTGTAGCGGGTGGTCTGCCAGTCGGCGGGCTCGTCCACCGCGTCGCCGTCATCGACGAACACGCCGACCTCGGTGGGCAGGTTGCCCTCGTCCCAGACGAAGCGGCGCGACGGACGCCCCGCCTTGAGCTCGTCGAGCAGGTTGCCGGCGGGGTCGTACGTGAAGCTGCGATCACCCGCG
>JAIOQA010000116.1 GCA_021413675.1 Deltaproteobacteria bacterium
CGGCACGGGGATCGGCGGCATGCCCGCGCTGGTCGCGCGCGCCCACCACCTGCTCGACGTGCGCGAGTGGGCCGACGCCAAGCAGCTCGCGGTCGAGGCGCTCATGCGCAGCCCGGGCGGCCCGTCCGCCGCCGACGCGCAGGAGATCATCCGCATCGCCAACCAGCGGCTCGGCATCGTCGATCCGCCGCCGCCCACGCCCGGCAACCCGGCGCCGACCGATCCGATCACCGACCCCGTCGGCCCGATCCCGCCGCCCGCGACCGGGCCGGTCGATGCCGCGCCGCACGCGCGCGGTCGCGTCGTGCTGACCGGCTACGGCGCGGCGAGCGGCGCGGTGATCGGCCTCGGCTTCGGCGGGGCCGCCGGCTCGAACGGCGGCGAGGCCGCGGGCGCGATCATCGGCGGGCTCGCCGGCGGCGCGCTCGGCTACTGGGTCGGCGGCAAGCGCCACACGAGCGTCGCGTCGGCGCGCACCTTCGGCGTCGGCGCGACCTGGGGCGGCATCGCGCTCGCGTTCATGGCCGACGCGGTCGGCGGCTCCAACCAGCCCACGACCCACCACGATGTCTTCATCGGCGCCGCGCTGGGCACCGGCATCGGCGCTGCTGGCGGCCTGTGGCTCGCGCGCACGCACCCGCTGACCGCCGACGGCGCGACGATCGTCGACTCGTTCGGCGGCCTCGGCGTCGCTGGTGGCCTCGCGATCGGCGAGCTCATGCAGCCGTACGCGACCGAGGCGTACTCGCTCAACGCCGCGCTCGGCGCCGCGGGCGGCGCGCTGGTTGGCCTCTACGTCGCGTCGAACCACACCATCTCGAGCCGCCGGATGGCGCGCGTCGATGGGATCGCCGCGCTCGGCGGCGCCGCGCCGTGGCTGCTCTACGCCGCGATCCAGACCAAGAGCTCGACCGCCGACGAGCGCATCTGCGGCCTGCTGTCGGCGGGCGGCCTGGTGGCCGGCCTGTGGCTCGGCTTCCGCGTCACCCGCAAGCTCGACCAGCCGCGGGTCGCGCCGACCGCGCCGACCGTCGAGGTGGGCGCGCTCGGCATCCGACCGGCGTCCACGCCGCTCGCGCCCAGCGTCGGCCGCGGCATGATCGTCGACCTCGCGCGCGCGACCTGGTAGCGCGCTACAGCTTGCGGGCGCGGAAGATGAACGCGCCGCCCAGCGGCAGGCTCTCGAACTCGCCGAGCCCGACCCGCGCGAGCTGGCCGCGCAGCTGATCGGGCTCGAACCGCCGGATGCCGGCGAGCCGCGCCGCGACCTTGCCGAACAGGGACGGCGCCTCGGCGAACGTCGAGCCGACATAGAGCGCGCCCGGCTTGAGCACGCGCCACACCTCGCGGAACACCTGCTCGACGTCGTCGTAGACGTGGAGCGCGCCGACGTTGTTGATGCCGGTGAACGCGCCGTCGATGAAGGGCAGGGTGTGGGCGTCGCCGCGGATCAAGGCGACGTTGCCGTAGCCCTTGGTGCGCCGCTCCGCGACCTCGAGCATGGCGCGCGCGATGTCGAGCCCCACCACCAGCGAGCCCGGCGCCGCGGCCGCGAGCGCGCGCACGAACAGCCCGGTGCCGCACGACAGATCGAGCCACGGCCCGGGCCGATCGTCGATCGCGAGCGTGTGCTTGTGGATGAACAGCTCGCCGGCGAACCCGCCGACCGCGCCGCCCGCGCCCCGGCCGGCGAGCAGCCGCACGAACGTCGGGCGCCACAGCCGCTCGTAGATGCGCGCGACCACCAGGCTCTCCATGAGCCGCTGCTCGGTCGAGGTCGCGGGCTCGCCGGCGCGGTTCGGATCGAGCAGATCGAGGTAGCCGTCGCGGGCGATCTCGAGGCCGCACGCGGCGCAGGCCAGCGCGCGTGCGCCGGTCAGGGAGCCGCCAGCGCCACAGCGCGGGCAGCGGAGGATGGAGAGGAGCGTCGGGTCCACGCGCCCCGACCGTAGCACCGCGGCTGCGCGCGCCCGCGCAGCCGCGCCGGTTTCCGCGCGGCCGATCGCCGCATCGCGCGCCGAGCGACCGTCAGGCCGCGGGCGCCGCGACGTCGATCGGCACGGTCAGGGTCGCGTCGCCGACCGGCACGAAGACGTGCACGACGTACGCGCCGGCGCGCTCGAAGGTCGCGTGGAAGCGATACAGGCCGGGGGCGCCCAGCGCCGTCGCGCGCACGCCGGTCGCGACGCCGTCGGGCGCGGTCACGGTCACGACCGTGTCGGCGTTGCGCAGGGGCTCGCCGGCCTCGTCCCAGATCGTGAGCTCGATGTCGGCGGCGTCACCGGCGGCGATCCGCGCCGGCATCGTCACGCGCATCGAGACGCCGTCCTGGATGATCATCGCGCCGCCGGTCGCGGACGGCGCGGCGTCCGGCGTCGCCGTCGTCCCTGGCCCGGGCTCGCCGCCGAGCGCGTGCGACGCACCGGCGGCGCTGGCCTGGACCCGCGGCGCCACCGCCCACGCGACCAGGCCCGCCATCATGAGCGCGACGCCGACCATCGCGGCGCGCGCGGCCCAGCGCGAGGGCGGGGCGGCATCCACGATCGTGCGCGCGGTGTCGTCGGGGCCGGGCCGCGGCGCGATCACCTGCGTCGCGCGCGGCACGTTGGCGGTGCTGGCCTTGCCGTCGATCAGCGGCGCCGTCGACGCCCGCGACCCGGCCGGGCTGGCGGTCGCCATGCGCTTGACCGGCGCGGTGGCCGCGGTGCCCAGCTCCACGCCCGGGTCGAACCCGCCGAGATCATCGAGCCCGGAGAGCGCATGGCCGAGCTCCGCCGCCGAGGCGAAGCGGTCGTCCTTGCGCTTGGCGAGGCAGGTCGCGACGATCGCGCACAGCGCCGCGGGCACGTGCGGCGCGAGCGCCTCGACCCGCGGCACCGGGTGGCCGACGTGGGCCAGCATCACCGCCATGCCGGTGCCGTCGAACGGCACCTTGCCGGTCAGCATGCGGAACAGGATCGCGCCGAGCGCGTACAGATCGGTGCGGGCGTCGATCGGCTCGCCGGTCGCCTGCTCGGGCGCCATGTAGTGCGGCGTGCCGATCGCCTCGCCGGCCGCGGTCATCTTGGTGCCGTCGTCGACGCGCTTGACCACGCCGAAGTCGAGGAGCTTCACCGTCAGCCCGCGCGCCGCGTGGGTCACCACCACGTTCGACGGCTTGAGATCGCGGTGCACGAGCCCCGCGCCGTGGACGTGCGCCAGCGCGGTCGCGAGCTGCTGGGCGATCTCGATCGCGTCGGCGACCGGCAGCGGCCCGTCGGTCAGCAAGCTCTCGAGCGTGCGCCCGGTGGCGCGCTCCATCACCAGCATCGGTCGGCCCTGATCGGCGACGCCGACCTCGTAGACCGCGATGATGCCGGGGTGGGCGAGGCGGGCCAGCGCGCGCGCCTCGCGCTCGAAGCGCGCGACCATCTTCGGCGACGACGCGAGATCGCCGTGGAGGATCTTCACCGCGACCTGGCGATCGAGATCGAGCTGGGTCGCGGCGTAGACCGTGCCCGAGGCGCCGCGGCCGAGCACGCCATCGAGGCGCAGCCCGCCGGGCAGCACGCGGCCCTCCCACGATCCCGGCGCCGCGCCCTCGGCCAGGGCGGTGCCGTCGATCGGGCAGAACCGCCCGTCGTCGAACGACCGACCGCACGCAGGGCACGACACCATGACGCGTGTGACGCTGTAGCACGCCGCGGTATTCGACGTGAGCCCGACCACGCTGGCGCGGCGACGTTGCTTCATCGCGCACAGATCGGTTCGCCTCCCTGCGTTTCGCGATTGACCCGTTACACAACGGACGTTTAGCGTAGGCGACGCGACTTCGACGCGGCGCAGAAACTGTGTCGCAACGAAGGGGGGACACCATGGAAGCTCGTCGCCGATCGTCCGCTCTATTCCTGTCCTTGCTGATGGCGACCGGAGGTTGCCAGGCGTCGTTCGATAGCGAGCGCGTCTCCGTCGACACGGGCACCTTTGGCAACACGGTCGTCACGCTGGTGTGCAAGCGCCTCGCGTACCTCGACTCGCTCGCGGCCAAGGCGGACGGCACCGCCGCGACCGTCGACGTCCGCGGCGACACCTACCGCGACGTCTGTCGGCTCGGGCTCGCGCCGCCAGGCGACGCGCCCGCCGACCTGAAGGCGCTCGAGGCGCGGCGCGATCGCGTGACCCCCGCGGTCGACGCGATCTTCCCCGACGACTTCCTGACCAACCTGCAGGGCTTCCTCACCTCGAACGACTTCCTCACGACCTACGACGACGGCACCGCGACCGCCGCGATCGATGGCCTCATCGGCACGCTGCGGCTGTTCTCCGCCGACGACAAGGCCACCGCCGCGCTCGAGCGCTTCGGCACCCGGCTGGGCTACCGGCCGATCGAGCCCGGCCTCGGCGCGGTCCGCGCCGCCGTCCAGTACCCCAAGCTCCACGACCTGCTGCTCACGCTGACGACCGCGATCACGCCGGGCGGCAGCGCCAAGGGCGAGTGGGATCACCTGGTCGCCGCCACCGGCGCCGCGCTGCGCGATGCGCAGGTCGCCGCGGATCCCGAGGACAACCAGCGCACGAGCCAGATCGCCGTCAACCTCCTGCTCACCGAGTCGAGCTTGCTCGGCTCGCCGATGAAGTCGATCCCGCTGGTCCGCCGCGATCGCCGCGGCCTGGCGTCGGTCTCGACCGCCGCCGCGACCCTGCCGGCGCCGTTCGTCGACAGCGACCAGGACGGCCTCGCCGACGCCGACAGCGTCGGGCGCTACCTGAATGCGAGCGGTCAGCCGATGGACGTCCCGCCGCCGTTCGCGCTGCCGCCCGGCGAGGATCCGATCGCGTGGCAGTACCACGACGCCACCGGCCGCCCGCTCGACGGCGACGCCGGTGCCTTGCTCTACGACTACGTCGATCTCGACAAGACCGTGCTGTCGGCGCTGTCGCGCGACGCGGTCAAGCTCCTCGATCCGCAGAAGGGCACCGCGCTCGATCTCGTGCGTGGCGCCTCGGCGCTGATGGGCCCGCGCGTGCAGGCGACCCGCACCTACGACGACGGCGAGACCCTCGACTACCGCGGCTACGATCTCGCGGAGTCGGGCCTGCTCGACATGCTCTACGGCTACTCGACGATGCTGCGCGACCCCGGCATCTACGACACGCTCGTGCTGGCGCGCACGCTCATGGTCGATCACCCGGCGCAGACCGCGCAGCTGCTCGAGGCGGTCATCGCCGCCGCGCGCAAGGGCGACGCCCACCCCGAGGCCCAGATCCCGGCGGGCGCCCCGATGTGGGACGACATGATGCCGGTCGTGCGCCAGATCCTCGCCAAGCCGGCGCTGGTCGACGCGCTCATGAAGGCGATGGAGCTGCCGTCGACCGCGCAGCTCGGGACCCGGTTCCAGAAGTACATGACGTACAAGGACCAGTTCAACATCGACCCGAACAGCCAGGCGGTGACCGGATCGTTCGCGACGATGGTCGACCGCACGCAGACGGATCAGGGCTTCAACCGCTCGCTGTTCCAGCGGCTCCTGCTCCTCATCAACGACTCGAACGGCGCGCAGGCCTGTAACAAGCAGGACGCGAAGGTCAAGCAGGCCGGCATCACGGTCGCGACCTACAACGCGTGCGAGATGTTCAAGGTCGACAACCTCGCGGTGTTCTACCTGCAGTCGATCGCGTACGCGAAGGACGGCAACGGCAACATCGTCTGCGAGGACGACAAGGGCGACTTCGACGCGACCAAGTCGTCGGCGACCGCCGCGGGCTGCGCGAGCTTCGGCAGCGGCTGGCGTCCGCGCCCGAAGGCCGACTTCAACTACAACTGGAACAAGGGCATCCTGTCGCCCGGCCTCGTCGGCCTGCTCGGCGGCGACGGCTACATCGAGGGCCAGGCCGGCATCGCGGGCATGCGCTCGCACCCCACGCCCGAGGCGCTCAACCGGGTGCTGTTCCTCAACCCGCAGCCGGCGTTCCTCCAGGACATCGTCGACCCGCTCCGCGACCGGAACAACAACCTGTTCACGTCGAAGCACGCGGGCACGCTGCCGGTCTGGGAGAAGGAGGGCTTCTACGATCAGGTCCGCCCGATCGTGCAGGCCTTCGCCGACACCAACAGCGAGCAGCTGTTCGTCGACCTGCTCGCGGTGCTCAACAAGCACTGGGCGTCGGCGCAGTCGATCGACACCCAGACCGCGACCCCGACCGGCCCGGACTACGTCTTTGGCTCGCACGCGGGGACGTACGAGCCGCTGATCGTCGACATGCTGTCCGATGGCACGCTGATGGGCGCCCTGACCGCGACCGCGCCGACGTTCAACGCGATCACGATCAACAACAAGAAGTACGCGACGATCGTGCGCAACGCGGCGACCTACCTGGTCACGCCGCAGGCCGGCCTCGCCAACCGCAAGGGCGCGACCGCGAGCACGACCTCGGACGGCAAGCCGGTGGCGCAGCTGTCGCCGTGGCAGATCCTCGCCGACGCGTACCAGGTCAAGACCGCGCGGCTCGCGGCCTCGGGCGCGGAAGGGGAGGCGTGGACCGACTCGGTCTCCGAGGTCGTCGACGTGCTGCTGCGCGCCGACAACGTCCCGACCGTGGGCTGGCAGTTCCGCAACCCGCGCATGCGCGGCGTGAGCGAGGCGCTGATCAACTTCCTCATCACCCGCGTGTACGTCCACGACCTCACCGGTGATCGCGCGACCTGGCTGTCGACCGACCTGCCCAGGAAGGTCGAGGACACGCTCGCCAACCCGCTGTTCGCCGGGCTCGCCGACTTCGTCCTGTCGCTCGAGGCGACGCCGGAGACCCGCGTCGAGCTCGAGGGCTTCCTCGGCTACCTGGTCGACGAGGTCTCGAACGAGCAGACCTTCGACACCTCGCTGACCTCGGTCGGCGATCTGCTGCAGCTCGCGCTCGACGACGAGGACCTCGCGCCGATCGCCCACGTCGCCGGTGAGGCGATCAAGCCCGAGCGCGGCTGGCTCGACGCGCACCTGGTCTTCGTCAAGCAGGCCCGCGCCTCCGACTCGAACCAGGTGCTGGTGCAGATCATCCGCAACGTCTACAGCGAGCATCGCCCGGGCCACACCGCGCTGGGCGACGTCGTCGATGGCATCAGCGAGGTGCTGCGCCAGCGGCCGTACGATGACCTCGACGCCCACTACAGCGCCGCCGACTACAAGGCGCTGCTCGACGGCCTCGCCAATTTCCTCGACGAGAACAAGCGCGGCCTGCGCAAGTTCATCCGCATCATCCAGAGCCGGAACTATCCGTGATGAACGCCAGGACTCGCTCCGCCACCGCGCTCGCCCTCGCCATCTCCCTCGCCGCGACTGCCACCGCCACCGCGGGCGGCATGGTGCTGCCCACCCGCGGCGTGCGGACGACCGCGCGCGGCGGCGCGTTCGTCGCCGGCGCCGATGATCTCGGCGCGCTCGGGTTCAACCCGGCCGGCCTCGCGCACCTCGCGGTCCGCGGCAGCGAGAAGCACCGGCTGCACGACAGCCTGCTGATCGACGCGGCGTTCGTGAAGCAAGCGGTCACGTACACCCGCATCAACTCCGGCGGCGGCACCGAGCCGACCGTCGACAGCACGTCGCCGGGCCTGGCGATCCCGACGATCGGCTACGCCCACGGGCTGACCGAGCGGCTGGTGATCGCCGCCGGCATCTTCGCGCCGTACGCCGGCCTCACGAAGTTCGCCGAGGACGGCCCGGCGCGCTACTCGTCGATCGATCTGTCGAAGAGCCTGCTGGTCGTCGCCGCGCTGGGCGTGGGCTTCAAGCTCTCGGACAAGGTCCGGCTCGGCGCGACGCTCGAGAACATGGTCTTCATGCTGTCGTCGTCGGTGATCTTCGCCGGCTGCCCGGGCGAGACCGTGTGCGCGCCCGAGGATCCCGAGTTCGACGCGCTGACCCAGGTCACGATGAACGACTACCTGAGCCCGTCGGGCTCGGTCGGCGCGCAGGTCGATCTGCACCGGCTGGTCACCGCGGGCGTGAGCTTCCACGGCCCGTTCAAGATCGGCGGCAAGGGCAAGGTCCAGACCCGGCTGCCGTCGTCGGGCTTCTACGACGGCGCGTCGGTCGAGGGCGATCGCGTCGACGTCGCGTTCACGCTGCCGGCGTCGTTCCGCGCCGGCGTCGAGGTCCACCCCGGGCGCTGGAAGTTCGAGGCCGCCGTCGATGTCGAGCTCTGGAAGGAGCACGACGAGATGGCCATCACGCCCAAGGGCGTGCGGATCGTCAACGCCGCGGGCGTCGGCACGTACGTGCTGTCGCCGATCGTGATCCCGCGCCACTACAAGAACAGCGTCGCCGGCTCGTTCGGGATCGAGGGCCAGCCGGTCTCGCACCTGCCGCTGCGCGTGCTCGCGGGCTACACCTACGAGACCGCGGCCGCGCCGGACGCGTACCTGTCGACGCTCACCGTCGACGGCAACAAGCAGGCGTTCAGCGTGGGCGGCGGCTATGCGTTCGGCCGCTGGCAGCTCGACGCGATGCTGTCGTTCTTCAAGATGAAGGACCGCACGGTCACGCCCGACGTCGGGCTGGCGCCGCAGCTGTCGCCGATCCGCGATACCTCGACGGACCCGTTGAACGTCTACGTCAACTGGGGCACGTACAAGGCGTCGTGGCTGGCGGCGGGGCTCGGCGTCACCACGGCGTGGTGACGCCGCGGCGCGCGCCGCTGGTCAGGCCGCGGCCTTGAACGCGCGGGCGTCGGGCGCGAGGGCCGCCATCACCAGCGCGAGGCCGGCGGTGAGCGGCTCGGCGACCGGCGGGACCGCGAGCTCGAGGTTCGCGCGCAGCTCGAGCTGGTCGAGCGCGCCGACGAACACCGACCAGAGCAGGTCGGCGACCTCGATGGCGTTGACCGCGCGGAACGCGCCGGCGTTGATGCCGTCGGTGATGCACGCCGCGAGGTGCTCGCGAACGCGACCCACGCCGGCGCCGACCGCCTGGATGACCTCGTCGGACAGCTGGGCCTTGATGCCCGGCGTCGCGACCAGGCGGAGGGTGCGCGTGCCCTCCACGTCCTGCGCCGCCCACGTGGTGAGCACCGCCCAGGCGGCGCCGAGGCGCTGCGTGGCATCGGTGCGGCCGCGGACCTGCGTCAGCTCCGCGTCGAACACCCCGAGGGTGTCCTCGAGGAGCGACACGTAGAGGTCCTCCTTCGAGCGGAAGTAGAGGTAGATCGCCCCGACCGACAGCGACGCCTGCCGCGCGATCTGCTCGATCGACGTCTTCGCGTAGCCTCGCTCCACGAAGACCTCGCGAGCCGCGCGCTGGATGCGACGGCGACGTGCCTGGCGCTCTTGCTGCTTGCGTTCTTGAGCGTTCGTCATGCCCAACGTTTAGTGGAGCTGACGCGTCGTGTCAACTCGATTTTTGACGCGAGGCGTCGTGATGCGGATCCGTCAGGGCTGGAACTATCCAGGATTGCCCCTGTTCTTGGCATGACGCGGGGTGATCGGACGCATGCGTTTTTTCGCGTCGTGATGGGAAATCACTGACGCCTGTTTCGCCAAATTTCGGGTCAGGCGCGCAAAACAACGCTAGCGAGCCCACGTTCCGGGGCCCGCCGCCGCGGCCCGGGCGACGCGTGATCAGCGCGTCGAGTGAACCGGCGATCGCCGCGCGGCGAACCGCGCTCGTCGACGGTCGCGCGGGCGCTGGCAGCGCGAGGTGGCGCGGCGTCACGGCGCGCGTGCGGGCGATTCATGACGCGGCGACACCGCGTGCGCGACCGCGCTTGGGCCGCGCTCGTCGTCGGCGCGAGGGACGCAGCGCGGGCGCCGCGACCCGCACGCGAGAAAGATCCGCGCCGACAGACGCGCGTTCGTAGCCGCCATGGTGCCTGCCGCGACCCGGTTCCCCCGTACCAAGACCGCGATCGTCCTCACCGCCGCTGGCGGCGTGGTCGTCGCCGCTGCGCTGCTGTCCGCTCGACGAGCGCCGCCGCCACAGGCCGCCGATGCGGCGGCAGGCGGCATGTCGCTGTCGGCGCGCTCGACCTCGCGCGCGGTGCTGCGCGGCACGAGCGAGACCGACCTCTCGATCACCGTGCGCGCGCCCGAGCTCGACGCGCGCGAGCGCCCGCCGGTGACGATGGCGGTCGTGCTCGATCGCTCCGGCTCGATGTCGGGCGAGCCGCTCGAGCACGCGAAGGCCGCCGCCGAGCGCCTCATCGATTCGCTCGCCGCCGATGATCGCTTCGCGGTCGTCGCGTACTCGACCCGCGCGAGCCTGCTCGCCCCGATGGACGCGGCGACGCCCGACGCCAAGGCCCGCGCCAAGGCGATGATCGAGCGGCTCGACGCCGACGGTGGCACCAACATCTCCGAGGGCCTGAGCTTCGGCGCCGACGCGCTCGCGAAGGCGGTCGACCGCGACGACGTCCACCGCGTGGTCCTCATCAGCGACGGCCAGGCCAACGAGGGCGTCTACGATCGCGCCGGCCTCGACGCCATCGCCGCCGACATCGCGGCCCACGGCGCGTCGATCACGGCGGTCGGCGTCGGCCTCGACTTCGACGAGCGCACGATGGTCGATCTCGCGACCGTCGGCCGCGGCAACTACTACTTCGCGGAGCGCGTCGCCGACCTCGGCCAGATCTTCGATCGCGAGCTCGGCAGCCTCGGCCAGACCGTGGCGTCCGACGCGACCCTCACGATCGATCCCGCGCCCGGCGTCGACATCCTCGAGGCCTACGGCTACCGCACCGATCGCGTGGGCACCGGCACCGGCGTCGTCGTGCCGATCGCCGATCTGCGCGCCGGCGAGACCCGCAAGGTGGTCATCCGCGTGCGCGTGACCGCGAGCGAGGCCGGCACGATCGAGCTCGCGAAGGTCGGCATGCAGTTCCGCCCGCGCGACGCCCACCAGATGATGAGCCTCTCCACGACTGCGGTCGCGGAGGTCACGACCGAGCGCCGCGTGGTCGAGCAGGGCCTCGATCGCGAGGTCGTGCGTCAGGTCGAGGTCGCCCGCACCGCCCGCGCGCTCGAGCAGGCGACCGCCGCCTACGAGGACGGCAAGGATGACGAGGCCCGCGCGATCCTCCAGCAGCGCGCGGCCGAGGGCCAGGCGCAGTCCGACGCGATCGGCGACCCGGCGCTCGGCCAGCAGATCCAGGACATCACGGCGCACACCTCGACCGGCTTCGCGGCGGCGCCGGCGGCGCGCGGCGACGACGGCCGGCGCGCGGTCAAGGCGACCCGCCAGCAGGTCTACGAGCTGATGCAGTGAAGCGCGGTCGCGCCGGCGCTGCGTGACGACCCGGCCGCGAGCGATGCTCGTCGCGCCGGGTTCGTTGCATCGGGGGCTGTCATGCTGACGAGTTCTCGGTCGATCGACACCCCAGATTGACCCCAGAACGACCCCGTTCGCCCGGCCGAGCCGCGCTCATCCTGCTAGGATGCCGCGGCCATGCAGCGAGATGTTCTGAGCCTGGCGTCGAGCCTCGGGTTCATCGACGAGATCTACGCCCAGTACCTCGCGGACCCCTCCGCGGTCGATCCGAGCTGGATCCCGCTCCTGGGGCTCGCGGGCGACGCCCCGATCCCCGCGCCGTCGGGCGCCAACGGCCACGGCGGCGGAAACGGCCACGCCGTGCCCGCGAGCGCCGGGATCGAGCTGGCTCCGCGCACGCTGCTCGCCGCCGAGGCCGCCGCGCGGCCGCCGCGCCCGGGCACGGTCACGCTCGCGCCGCTCGCGACCGGCCCGAGCCTGTGGCCGCTGGTCAACGCCTACCGCAGCCGCGGCCACTTCCTCGCGCACCTCGATCCGCTCGGCCTCCTCGAGACCGCGCCGATCGCCGAGCTCGAGCCCGCGACCTGGGGCTTCACCGCCGCCGACCTCGAGCGCGACTTCGGGCCGACCGGCGTGCACGGCCTGCCGCGCGCCACCGCCGGCGGCGTGCTCGCGCACCTGCGCGCAACCTACTGCGGCACGCTCGGCCTCGAGTTCATGCACGTGCCGTCGCCGACGCGCCGGTCGTGGCTCGCGCAGCGCATGGAGACCCGGGCGCAGCTCCGGCCCAACGCCGCGACCCGCATCCGCATGCTCGAGATGCTCGTCAACGCCGAGGGCTTCGAGCGCTTCTGTCACGTGAAGTACCCGGGCACCAAGCGGTTCTCGCTCGAGGGCTCGGAGGCGCTGATCCCGCTGCTCGATCTGGTGCTGACCCACGCCGCGCGGCTCGGCTCGATCGAGACCGTGATCGGCATGGCCCACCGCGGCCGCCTCACCGCGCTCGAGTCGATCCTGCAGCGCAAGGCCCGCGACATCTTCGCCGAGTTCGAGGACATCGAGCCCGAAGCGTCGCTGGGCGGCGGCGACGTCAAGTACCACCTGGGCTACTCGTCGGATCGCGTCGACGCGGCCGGCAACCAGATGCACGTGTCGCTGTCGTTCAACCCGAGCCACCTCGAGGCGGTCGATCCGGTCGTGCTCGGTCGCGTCCGCGCCAAGCAGATCCGCCACGCCGATCTCGAGCAGCGCCGCGTGCTGGGCGTGCTGGTCCACGGCGACGCCGCGTTCGCCGGGCAGGGCCTCGTGCCCGAGATCCTGAACCTGATGAACCTGCCGGGCTACCGCACCGGCGGCACCGTCCACGTCGTCGTCAACAACCAGGTCGGCTTCACCGCGTCGCCGGCGGAGCAGCGCTCGACGCCGTACTGCACCGACGTCGCGAAGATGATCGAGTGCCCGATCTGGCACGTCAACGGCGAGGACCTCGACGCGGTCGCCGAGACCATCCAGATGGCGATGGAGTACCGGGCCGAGTTCGGCTCCGACGTCGTCATCGACATGTACTGCTACCGCAAGTACGGCCACAACGAGATGGACGAGCCGAGCTTCACCCAGCCGCTCATGTACGAGCGGATCCAGAAGCACACGTCGGTCGTCGAGATCTACGGCAAGCGCCTCGTGGCCGAGGCGGTGGTCGATCCGCCGCGCATCGCCGCGATGGTCGACGCGCGCGCCAAGGCGCTCGAGATCGAGCTGGGCGCCGCCAAGTCGACGACCCAGCGGCCGCGCACGCCGGCGCTGCAGGGCCTGTGGCGCGGCTATCGCGGTGGCCCCGCGAAGGGCGTGCCCGACGTCGACACCGGCGTGTCGCGCGACCTGCTCGGGCAGATCGCGCAGTCGGTCACCACGCCGCCGGCGGGCTTCACGCCGCACCCGAAGATCGTGCGCCTGCTCGAGCAGCGCGCGCAGATGGGCCGCGGCGAGCGCGTCCTCGACTGGGGCATGGCCGAGATCCTCGCGTACGGCTCGCTGCTCTGGGCCGGCATCAACGTGCGGCTCACCGGCCAGGACTGCGCGCGCGGCACGTTCAGCCACCGCCACGCGCTCATCACCGACATCAAGACCGGCGCCGAGCACCTGACCCTCGGCCAGCTGCAGCCCGATCAGGGCCAGTGCCGCATCTACGACAGCCCGCTGTCCGAGGCCGGCGTGCTCGGCTTCGAGTTCGGCTACTCGCTCGACTACCCCGACGCGCTGGTCGCCTGGGAGGCGCAGTTCGGCGACTTCGCGAACGGCGCGCAGGTGATCATCGATCAGTTCATCGTCGCGTGCGAGGACAAGTGGAACCGGCTCTCGGGCCTGGTGCTGCTCCTGCCGCACGGCTTCGAGGGCCAGGGCCCGGAGCACTCGAGCGCGCGCCTCGAGCGCTTCCTGCAGTCGTGCGCCGAGGACAACATCCAGGTCTGCCAGCCGACGACGCCGGCGCAGATGTTCCACCTGCTGCGCCGCCAGGTGCTGCGGCCGTGGCGCAAGCCGCTGATCGTGATGACGCCCAAGAGCCTGCTGCGCCTCCCGGCGGCGTCGAGCACGATCGACGAGCTCGCGAATGGCCGGTTCCAGCGGGTCATCCCCGACGCGACCGCGGATGCGGCCGCGGTCGAGCGGGTCGTGTACTGCACGGGCAAGCTGTTCTTCGAGCTGGTCGAGGACCGCAAGAAGCGCGGCGACACCACCACCGCGATCGTGCGGATCGAGGAGCTGTACCCGTGGGCGGTCGACGAGGTGATCGCCGCCGCGGCGCCCTACGCGAAGCTGCGCGACGTCGTCTGGGTGCAGGACGAGCCGGCCAACATGGGCGCGGCGTCGTTCATCCTGCCGCGGCTCGGCGCGGCGTTCGCGGCGCGCAACCTCGCGCCGCGCGCGGTGTGTCGCGACGAGAGCGCGAGCCCCGCGACCGGTTCGCACAAGGCGCACGTCATGGAGCACGAGCGCCTCATGAAGCAGACCTTCACCGGTGGCCGGTAGCCACCCGTCTGGCAACAGGAGATATCGATGGCTGATCTGAGAGTGCCGCCGCTCGGCGAGTCGATCACCGAGGCGGTGGTGGCGCGCTGGCTCAAGAACGTGGGCGATGCGGTCGCGAATGGCGAGCCCGTCGTCGAGCTCGAGACCGACAAGATCACGGTGCAGGTCCCGTCGCCCGAGGCCGGCGTGCTGGGCACGCGCGCGGTCGCCGAGGGCGCGACGGTCAAGGTCGGGGAGCTGCTCGGTTCGGTCACCGAGGGCGCGGTCGCTGCCGCTGCTCCGGCTCCGGTCGCGGCTGCTGCTCCGGCTCCGGCTGCGGCTCCGGTCGCTGCCCCGGCCCCGGCCGCGGTGGCCGCCCCGGCCCCGGTCGCGGTCTCCGGCGGCAACGGCGCCCAGTTGCCCAAGGACGCGCTCCTGCGGCTGTCGCCGGCCGCGCGCGCCGCCGCGCGCGAGTCGGGCGTGCTGCCGTCGCCGGCGAGCGCGCCGCCGTTC
>JAIOQA010000117.1 GCA_021413675.1 Deltaproteobacteria bacterium
CGGTGCTCGCCGCCCCGATCGCGCCGCCCCCCGCCAACCCGACCAAGCTCGGCGCCGGCAAGACCGGCTTCTTCACGCCGGCGATCCTGTTCCAGGGCTGGTACACGGTCGATCGCAACAGCGGCGTGACCACTGACGCCTTCAAGCTGCGCCGCGCGGAGTTCCACGCCAAGGGCCAGATCATCCCCGACAAGGTCCAGTACGAGATCAACGTCGACTTCGCGAAGGTCCTCGAGACCACGAAGGTGACCGTGCCGACCACGCCGACGGTCGACATCAACAACCCGCAGAGCAAGATCTCCGCGCTGCAGGACCTCTACCTCACGTACCTCACCAAGAACGCCGAGATCTCGCTCGGCCAGCACAAGATCCCGGTCAGCTGGGAGGGCGTGAACTCGTCGGGCAAGCTGCTGTTCGTCGAGCGCTCGGCGGTGTCGAAGCAGTTCGGCGACATCCGCGACATCGGCCTGCGCGTCACCAAGACGTTCCCGAAGTTCATGTACATGGCCGGCGTGTACAACGGCACCGGCCTCAACCAGGTCGAGAACAACCCGGGCAAGGACGTCTCGCTGCGCCTCGAGGTCTACCCGGTCAAGGGCCTGACCCTCGCCGCGGTCACCTACGACTCGGTGTTCGATCGCAAGCAGCCCACCGCCAAGGATCGCTGGGAGTTCGACGCACGCTACGAGAAGGACGCGATCCTCGTGCAGGCCGAGGCGATCATCGCACTGACGCCGACGGCACGCCGACCGACACGCGCCTGCTGCACATCGACCTCGGCGCGAACTACTACCTGCAGGACCACAACGCCAAGCTGCAGGCGGTGTTCACCCGCACGATGTTCAAGGCCGACGGCAAGGCCGCCGACAACCTGTTCATGTTCGCCGGCCAGGTCTACTACTGAGCCGCACCGGGCGACCGCGTCAGCGCGGCTCGCTCTCGGCGAGTAGCTTGACCAGCTCGTCCTTCCAGAACGTGGCCCAGGTGTGCGTGCCGTGGCCGTGGGTCAAGGCGGTCGCGGGGATCATCACGAAGCGGCCGCGCTTGACCCGCTTGATCTGCGCCTCGGCGATTCCGAGCTCGGGCGGGTTGATGAAGTCGTCGGTCGAGTTCACGAACACGACCGGCGCGACGATCGCCTCGAGCGCGGCGGACGGATCGTAGTCGCGCGACGCCGCCACGGCGTAGAGCACGTCGTTGGCGTCGTGGGTCGCGATGAACTTCGCGGCGCGCTCGCTGGTGTCCTTGTCCGCGGCCTCGGGCGTCGGCAGCCGCGCCTGCTGCTCGAGCGGCGCGGATCCGGCGATCGCGAGGACGCTCGCGGCCAGGCGCAAGGCGCCGGTCGGCTGTGACGTGTAGTCGCCGCCGCGCCACGCCGGATCCTGCTCGATGCCGTCGATGACGAGCTTGCGCCACTGGCGGTTGCGCCCGGCGATCGGCACCGGCAGGCACGCCAGCGGCATGACCGCGTCCATCGCGGTCGGCCACTGCTCGGCCCACATCCACGCGTGCATGCAGCCCATCGACGTGCCCATCACCAGCCGCAGGTGATCGACGCCGAGGCCCTGCTGCACGAGCGTGTGCTCCGCCGCGACCATGTCGGCGTAGCCGTAGTGCGGGAACCGCGCGCGCAGCCCATCGCTCGGCTTGGACGAGCGGCCGTGGCCGATGTCGTCGGGGAGGATGACGTAGTAGCGGGTCAGATCGAGCGGCTGGCCCGGCCCGAACAGCTCGCCCGCGAACTGCGGCTGGAGGAACTGCTGGCCCGAGCCGGTCGTGCCGTGCATGACCAGCACCGCGTTGGTCGCGTGGCCCGCGGCGTCCTTCTGCAGCGTGCCGAGGGTCATGTAGTGGATGCGGAGCTCGGCGATGCGCTCGCCGTTCGCGAACGCCACGTCGCGCTGCACGAAGTCGCCCTCGACCGGCACCGCGCCCGCGACCGGCCCGGCATCGACGGCGATCGCCGCATCGGCGGGCGCGGGCGCCGCGTCGACGACGATCGCCGGGGCCGGCGGGCACGGCGCGGGTTCGTCGCGCGCGCGCCCGCTGCAGGCCCCGAGCATCAGCATCGCGATCAAGCGGTAGCGCATGCCTCGCAGCTACCGCCGAATCGCCGCCCCGCGCAACGCGATTCGGCCGCGGCGGCGCTCCCGCGCCTCGGGGTGTCATCTGACATACGCGCGCCGCCCCGCGCGATCCGCCCCTACACGGAGACCATCCGCTGGCCGACTCACACTAGGTGCAGAACCTCGGGCGACGTTTCGCGTTCATGATCGGCGGGCTGCTGCTCAGCTGCGCGCTCACCTGTGCCGCGGGCCTGTTCGGCCTGCACCGGCTCGACGCGTCCCTCGAGGGCGCGGTCTCGGTCGACGTGCCGCGGCTGATGACCATCACCGACGTGCGCCGACAGATCCGCACGATGGTGGTCGCCGAGGGCAACTTCCTCCTCGAGACCAACCCGGCCAGCGCGGCGAAGATCGCCGCCGACATCCAGAAGGCCAACGCCTCGCTCGCGAGCCTCTTCGGCAAGTACGCGACGCTGGTGCTGCCCGAGGATCAGGCGGACCTCGACCGGCTGCGCGCCGACGTCACCGGGTGGACCGCGATCGACGACCGCGTGCGGGCGCTGGCGACGGCGGGCCGCACCGCCGACGCGACCGCGCTCGCCAAGACCCACAGCAAGGCGTGGGAGGACCTGATCAAGGGCCTCATCAGCCACGCCGACGCGCACTTCGCGCGCTCGACCGCCGAGGCCCGCGAGGTCTCGGGCACCGCGCGCGTCCTGCTCATCGGCGTGTTCGCGGGCTCGGCGCTGCTCGGCCTCATCCTCGGCGTGCTCATCTACCGCGCGATCCGCCGGATGGTCGGCGAGGTGGTCCGGCTGAAGGACGAGCTGATCGTCGCCAACGAGGGCCTCGAGCGCACCGTCGACGAGCGCACGCGCACGATCCGCGCGATCCTCGACCACGTCAGCTTCGGCTTCTTCCTGGTCGATCGCGAGCTGCGCATCACCGAGGGTCACACTCGCTCGCTGGCCCAGCTGCTCGGCCGCGACGATCTGGCCGGCCAGCCGGTCGCGGGCTGCCTCGGCCTCGACGGCGCCGCGGCCGCCGACTTCGACGCCAACGTCACCCAGATCTTCGACGACTTCCTGCCGGAGGAGCTGTCGTGCGATCAGGTGCCGGGCCGGATCGTGCGCGCCGGCCGCGTGCTGCGCGTCCAGGCCTCCGCGGTCCGCGACGCGCAGGGCGCGGTCGCCCAGATCTTGTTCGGCATCAGCGACGTCACCGACCTCAAGGCCGCCGAGCGCACCAACCGCGAGAGCCAGACGCTCCTGCGCGCGCTGAAGAACCCCGATCCGTTCCGCCGCTTCGTCGCCGATCTCACCGAGCGCTTCGGCTCGGTCCGCGAGGCGGTCCAGAAGACCGACGAGGCCCGCGCGCGCCGCGAGCTGCACACGATCAAGGGCAACGTCGGTTGCTACGGCCTCACCGACCTCGCGCGCCAGGCCCACGCCATCGAGGACAAGCCGACGATCGATCTGCCGCCGGTCCTCGATCTCGAGCACGAGTTCTCGCGCTTCCTCGATCAGCACGTCGACCTGCTGGGCATCACGCCGGGCGAGCCGGTCCGCGAGGTCTTCCGCATCGATGGCGACGAGCTCACGCGCCTCGAGGCCGCGGTCGCGAGCGCCAACGATCTGGCGACGCTGCGCCAGGTCATCGACACGCGCCTCCAGGCGCTGCGCTGGCAGCCCGCGAGCCGCGTGCTCGGGCCGCTCGACGCGCAGGTCGCCAGCCTGGCGGAGCGCCTGGGCAAGGACGTCGGGCTCGAGATCTGGGGCGGGGACGTGCTGGTCCTGCCCGCGCAGGTGATGCCGATCATCGCGGTCCTGCCCCACATGATCCGCAACGCGATCGATCACGGCATCGAGCCCGCGGGCGCCCGTGGCGCCAAGCCCGACCGGGCCCGCGTCGAGGTCCGCTTCGAGGACCGCCACGACGGCTGGCGGATCATGGTCAGCGACGATGGTCGCGGCATCGACACCGACAAGCTCCGCGCCAAGGCGATCGCGGTCGGCAAGCTCCACGCCGACGAACCGCAGACCCACGCGCAGCTGTGCATGCTCATCTTCGCGCCGTCGCTGTCGACCGCCGACGAGGTCTCGGAGATCTCGGGCCGCGGCGAGGGCATGGCCGCGGTCGCCGAGGTCGTGCGCAACCAGCACGGCACCCTCACCGTCGACTCCGAGCGCGGCGTCGGCACCACCATCACCATCGACCTCCCCAAGCCCGCGGCTGTCCGCATCGCGGCGTGAGCACTCCCATGACCAACCTCCAGCGCCTCGCCGTCGTCCTGTCGATCGTGTCCACCAGCGCGGTCGCCACCGCCCAGCCCGCGCCGCCGCCCGGCGATCCGCCGCCGACGGAAACGCCGCCGACGGAAACGCCGCCGAGTGACTCGCCACCGAGTGACGCGTCGCCTGCACCGCCTGCAGTGCCGCCGAGCGACGCGCCGCCGGCCGCGCCCAAGAAGGCCGACACCCCGCTCCTCGTCACCTACGACAAGGGCATCGCCTTCACCACCGCCGACAAGGCGTTCAAGGCCAAGCTCAACCTCCGCAGCCAGCTCCGGTTCGATGCCACCCGCCCCACCGATCCGGGCGCCGAGTTCCAGAACCGCGTGCTGATCGCGCGCGCGCGGCTCGGCATCGACGGCAACGCCTTCGGCGAGCGCAACCGCTACAAGCTCGAGCTCGGGCTCGGCGACAAGGGCAGCTTCTCGTTCGTGAAGGACCTGTTCGTCGAGAAAGCGCTCGGCAGCGCGTGGGTCCGGATCGGTCAGTGGAAGCGGCCGTTCAATCGCCAGGAGATCGTGTCGGACTTCGCGCAGACCTTCACCGATCGCGCGAACACCGCGGGCTACGTCGGCGGCGGCCGCGACGCGGGCATCGCGATCCACAACGACTACGAGAAATCGCCCGCCGGGCTCGAGTGGGTGGTGGGCGTGTTCAACGGCTTCAGCGGCGCTGGCGACGCGCCGAGCCTCCCGGCGACCTGCGTCGAGGGCGCGACCGCGCCGAGCTGTACGGTCGGCAGCCCGACGACGGTGCCGTCCGACTGGGGCCCGACGGTGGTCGGCCGCGTCGGCTGGAACTCGCCCGACATGAAGGGCTACAGCGAGGGTGACCTCGAGGGCGGGCCGCTGCGCTACGCGGTCGCGATCGCCTACAAGGTCGATCTCGCCAACTTCGCGCAGGGCGAGGCGCCGTCGCGCGCCGAGAACCTGAGCCACGGGCTCGAGGCCGACGCCGCGCTCAAGGTGCAGGGCTTCGATCTGTCCGTCGGCGGCTACCTGATGAAGGTCAAGGCCGCCGACGCGACCTACGGCGCGATGGCCCAGGCCGGCTACTTCGTCGTGCCGGAGCACGGCCAGGTCGCCGCGCGCTTCGCGATCGCGCCGACCAGCGGCACGCGCAAGCAGCTGGAGGCGCGCGTGGCCTTCACCTGGTACTGGGAAGGCCACCGCTGGAAGTGGATCAACGAGCTCGGCTGGGTCGTGCAGACCGGCACCGACAGCAAGACGATGACCTCCGACGACCCCGACTACCAGCTGCGCAGCTGCGCGCAGCTGACGTTCTAGAGCGCGGGACTAGTTCCGGCGACCGTTGGTCGGCGTCGGCGCCGCGGCCCCCGGGCGCGCGGCGGGAGCCGCCGGCGCGGCGGCCGCGCTCGTGGCCGCCGCGGGCTTCGCCGGCTTCGCGGCCTCGGCCTTGTCGCTCTTGTCCTTCTCGTCCTTGTCGACCTCGACCGGCTCGACCGGCGCGACGTCGATGCCGATGCGGCGCACGTTGTGGTGCGCCAGCACCTTGGCCTCGACCGCCGTGTAGACGTCCGGGTGATCGATCATGAACTGCTTGGCGTTCTCGCGGCCCTGGCCGATGCGCTCGCCGTTGAACGAGAACCACGCGCCGCTCTTGTCGACGATGTTGGCCTCGGACGCGAGGTCGACGAGGTCACCCTCGCGCGAGATTCCGTGGCCGTAGAGGATGTCGAACTCGACCTCCTTGAACGGCGGCGCCATCTTGTTCTTCACGACCTTCACGCGGGTCCGGTTGCCGACGACATCCTCTTCCTTCTTGATCGCGCCGACGCGGCGGATGTCGAGGCGAACCGAGGAGTAGAACTTCAGCGCGTTGCCGCCGGTGGTGGTCTCCGGCGAGCCGAACATGACGCCGATCTTCATGCGGATCTGGTTGATGAAGATGACCATCGTGCGCGACCGCGCGATCGCGGCGGTCAGCTTGCGCAGCGCCTGGCTCATGAGGCGCGCCTGCAGGCCGACGTGGGCATCGCCCATCTCGCCCTCGATCTCGGCCTTCGGCGTCAGCGCCGCGACCGAGTCGACGACGATCACGTCGATCGCGTTGGACCGCACGAGCATGTCGGCGATCTCGAGCGCCTGCTCGCCGAAGTCCGGCTGCGAGACCAGGAGCTCCTCGGTCTTCACGCCGAGCTTCTTGGCGTAGCCGACGTCGAGCGCGTGCTCGGCATCGATGAAGGCGCACACGCCGCCGCGCTTCTGCGCCTCGGCGACCACGTGCAGGGTCAGGGTCGTCTTGCCGCTCGACTCCGGGCCGTAGATCTCGACGATGCGGCCGCGCGGCAGGCCACCGATGCCGAGCGCGATGTCGAGGCCGAGCGAGCCGGTCGGCACGACGTGGACCTCGCGCTCGACCGTGTCCTTGCCGAGCCGCATGATCGAGCCCTTGCCGAACTGCTTCTCGATCGCGCCCAGCGCCAGGTCGATCGCCTTGTCCCGGTTGGGGTCGCGGGTGGCGGGGTTCTGGGGCTGCGAATCCTTGGTGGCCATCGTCGTCTCTCCTTAGGGGGCGACGCACCACCCGCCGCCCATCAGGGGCGGCGTTCGGGATCGCGATCCCAGCCATCATCGGTTTCGATGGCTCGGGAAGCGCCCGTGGCAGCGTCGAGTGAGGCCGGTTGTACGGGGCTGGTCTGACGTTTTGCCGCGTTTTCGGGGCCGAAAAGCGGAATTTCGGTGACCGACCGATACTCGGAACCGCCCGGTTTCATTTCGCTTTCATATAGGGTCACGGCATTGACCCGGGTATCACTGAACACCTGTTCCGCGAGCGGCAAAACCACCCCCGAAACCGCCGCCGGCTGCGCCAGCCGACCCAGCGTGACGTGGGGGTGGAACGGCCGCGGATCGGCCGGGAAGCCCAGCGCCGCGAGCTCCCGGCCGAGCGCGCCGGCGATCCGGGCCAGCGCCCCGCTATCCTCGACCCCGGCCCAGACCACGGTGGCCTTCTCGAGATCCGGGAACGCGCCCAGCCGGGCCGCGCGGAACCCGAAGGGCGCCTCGTTGATCGTGGCCCTGGCGATCGCGTCGGCGACCGCCTCGATCGCGTCGCGCCGGGCCCAGCCCAGGAACGCGAGGGTCACGTGGTAGCTGGCCGGCGCGACCCAGCGCGCGCGCACGCCGGTCTGCTGGGCGCGGCGAGCCAGCGCCTCGGCGGCGCTACCGAGCTGGTTCGCGCACGCGACCGAGACCCGGACGCCGACGAACAGCCGGAGCTGGCCGCGGGTGTCGCGCGGATCAAGCGCCACCGGGGACTCCATCCATGAGCATGCGCAGCCCCCACCAGGCGGCGAGCGTGCGGACCATGTCGCGCGCGCCCGGGAAGTTGATGCGCTTGCTGGTGACGCCGTCGGCGCTGGCGACGGCGAGCCAGACCGTGCCGACCGGCTTGTCGGGGGTGCCACCGTCGGGGCCGGCGATGCCGGTGATCGCGACCGCGAGATCCACGCCGAAGCGCTCGCGCGCGCAGCTGGCCATCGCCCGCGCGGTCTCCTCGCTGACCGCGCCGAACGCGGTGAGCAGCTCCGGATCGATGCCGAGCTGCCGGACCTTCTCCTCGTTGGCGTAGACGATCGCGCCACCGCGGTAGTAGCGCGACGAGCCGGCGACGGCGGTGATGAGGCTACCGAGCAGCCCGCCGGTGCAGCTCTCGGCGGTCGCGAGGGTCACGCCGGCCGCGGCGAACCGGCGCGCGGCGACCTGGGGCAGCGCGTCCTCGCCGGTGCCGTAGAGATGTTCGCCGAGCCGGGCCCGCAGGCCGACGTCGATCGTGGCGAGCCGCTCGTCGGCGATCGCGCGATCGGCGTCCTTCACGACGATCTTCACCAGCGTCTCGGGGAACTTCACCTGGTAGTGGATCGACGCGCCCGTGATGTCGTCGATCAGGCCCCGGCAGGCCTGGGAGATCTGCGACTCGCCGCGGCCGAACACCCGGTAGATGCGGCGGGCGATCGCCGGCGCGTTGCCGCGGGCCAGGCGCAGCTCGCCGAGCCGCGCCCCGAGCCCGCCGTCCATGATCGCGAAGATCTCGCGGGGCACGCCCGGCAGGCAGATCACCGGCACGCCGCCCAGCGCGACCTCGAAGCACGGCGCCAGGCCACCATTGTTGATGTGGACCCGGGATCCGCTCGGCACCCGGACCTGGCGCAGCTGGATCGGGGTCACGGCGATCCCGCCCAGAGCGAAGCGCGCGGCCATGCGATCCCGGGCGACCTCGTCGATCACCGGCTCGACCCCGACCAGGCCGGCCAGGACGTCGACCGTGAGATCGTCCTCCGTGGGGCCGAGCCCGCCCGAGCAGATCACCAGATCGGCGCGCGCGGTGGCCGCGGTCAGCGCCGCCCGCATGTCGTCGACGTCGTCGCGGCAGCTGGTCATCCAGCGGACCGTGATGTCGCGGTCCCAGAGCTGCCCGGCGAGGTAGGCGGAGTTCGTGTCGACGATCTCGCCGCGAGTCAACTCGTCGCCGATGGTCACGATCTCGGCCAGCACGATCGTCACCATATACCGCGGGTCCGCCGGGGTGTCCGGCCGGCCGGCATCGATCGATCTGCGCGAATCAGACCGGGCCGATCTGTTGACGCGCGGAAGAACGCCCGCCTATCATGGCGATGCCATTGTCGTTTGGCCGCGGACTTCGACGCGTCCCACCACGAATGAGCCCATGCTGATCGTGATCCCGCAATGAAGATCCGCTACGCCGCCAAGACCGACGTGGGCATGAAGCGGACCCACAACGAGGACTACTTCTCGCTCATCGAGGACGAGCAGCTGTTCCTGGTCGCCGACGGCATGGGCGGTCACGCCTCTGGCGAAGTGGCGTCCAAGATGGCAGCCGAGACCATCGGTGAGTTTTACCAGCGGACCCGGGAAGACGAGGACGCGACCTGGCCCTACAAGATGGACCGGTCGCTCTCCTACGTCGAAAACCGGCTGGTCTGCGCCGTCAAGCTGGCCAACCTGCGCATCTTCGAGACCTCGTGCCGCGACATCCGCTACAAGGGGATGGGCACGACCCTGGTCTCGACGATGGTCAGCGGGGACAAGGCCTACGTCGGGCACGTCGGAGACTCCCGGGTGTACCGGGTCCGGCAGGGCCAGATCACGCAGCTGACGCGCGACCACTCGCTGCTCGAGGACTACAAAGAGGCCAAGCCGGACATGACGGAGGAGGAAGAGCGCAACTTCCCCCACAAGAACGTCATCACCCGCGCCCTTGGCATGCGCGAGTCGGTGCAGGTCGACATCAAGGCCCACCAGATCCAGTCCGGCGACATGTTCGTCCTCTGCTCCGACGGTCTGTCGGGCATGGTCCAGGACGAGCAGATCCTCTACATCACCGCCAACGCCAAGTCGCTCGAGCGCGCGGTCGCGGAGCTGGTCGATGCGGCCAACCGCGCCGGCGGCACCGACAACGTGACGACGCTGCTCCTGCAGTGTCTCGCGGCCTAGCCCGGGTCGACCGGTGATCGCGCACCGTCATCGCTGGCTCGCGGTGGCGGCGCTCGGCGCGTGCGCCGCGCGATCCACGCCGGCGCCGGTGGCGGTGAAGCCACCCGCCGCGCCCGATCCGCTCGCCCGGCTGGTCGCCACCGTCGGGCCCGCGCCGCGCGTCGCCGCGCGCCTCGATCTCCAGGCCGCAGATGTCCGGGAGACCGTGGCCGAGCTCCTCGCCCTCGGTCCGCAGCTAGGCGGCGGCACCCCGACGAGCTGCGGCGTCGCGGCCGATCGCCTCGACCGCATCCGGGTCGCCGTCGGCGAGCCGCTCGCGGTGGCGGCCGAGATCGACGGCGACATCGATGTGGCCCGCGTGACCTGCCTGGTCGGCGAGCCGGTCATCGGCTGGCTCGGCGCGCAGGGCCTGGCGCTCACCGACCGCCGCGGCGGCATCGCGATCACCCGCGCGACGAGCCCGGCGACCGGCGAGGCGGGTGCGGCGCTCATCGCGCACTGCCGCGGCGATGGCGGCTGCCTCGCGATCCGCGCCAACGCCGGCGCCCACGAGCTGTGGCTCGAGATGACGGTCGATCACGATGCGTCGCGCTTCCGCGTGAGCGGCCCGGGCTTCGGCGAGGACGCCGCGGCCGCCGCCGCGGCGGCGGTGCAGGCCCTCGGGATGACGGGCTTCACCGCGCGCGTCGCGAACGGCGGGCTGGAGGGCACGCGCAGCGCCGCTCCGACCGTCGCCGCGGCCATCAAGGCCCGCATGATCGAGGCGTTCCGGGTGCCCTCCCAGTCGATGTTCCCGTCGCTGAACCTCGGGGAGCACTTCTACGCGGTGAAGGGTGCGCTGCGCGGCCCGCTCGAGCCCGGGATCGTCGTGGTCTACAACGCCCAGGGCTACAATCAGCTCGGCCGCATCCTCGCGGTCGGCGGCCAGACCGTGACCGCGACCGCCGACGGCCTCGCGATCGACGGGGTGCCGATCCCGAGCGAGGTGGTCGACGCGCACGCCGCGGTCACCTTCGGCGGGGACGGGGCCCCGACGACGACGATGCCCGGCGCGGTGATGCGCGAGCGGCTCGGCGCGCACAGCCACCTGACGTTCCAGATCGCCCCATTCCCCGACGAGCCCCCCGCGCCCGTCGGCACCTGGACCGTGCCCGCGGGCGAGCTGTTCATCGTCGGCGACAACCGCCGCGCCTCGCGCGACAGCCGGGTCACCGGCACGGTGCGCGAGGACGCCGTCGTCGGGCGCGCGATCGTGATCTGGCTGTCGACCGGCCCCGACGGCACGCCCGCCTGGGACCGGATCGGCCTGCCGATCGACTGAGAGAGCTGCCGCCACCTGCGCGATTCGTCGCGGGCGACCGGCATCGGCGCGCCCGCGGGGCGCCGATGCTAGAGTCCCGGTCGATGCCCCGGTACCGAATCGGCAACGGCTCGAAGATCCAGGTCAAGGCGCGGTCGAAGATCCACGACACCAACGCGGTGTGGGATCAGGTGACCGGCGACGTCGAGGCGAGCGCCGACACGCTCGCCACCGCCGGCGCGACCGCGCGCTTCGCCGTCGACATGACGAAGTTCGACGCCGGCGACTTCCTCAAGAACCGCAAGCTGAAGTCGGAGTTCGACCTCGACGCGCACCCGCAGGCCACCTTCGATCTGAAGGAGGTGAAGGACGTCGTGCGCACCGGCGATCGCTTCACCGCGATCGCGCTGGGCACGCTGCGCTGGCGCGGCAAGGAGGTCGCGCTGACCGTGCGCGGCCAGGGCTCGCTCACCGACACCGGCATCGAGGCCACCGGCAGCTTCGATCTCGACATCCGCCAGGTCGGCCTGAAGGCGCCGCGGTTCCTGATGTTCAAGATGGACGACGAGGTCACGATCGAGGTGACGCTGCGCGGGACGCTGGCGACGTGATCGCGCCCCGCGGCACGGCGGCGATCGGCGCGCTCGCGCTGGCCGCGTGCTCGTCGGCGCCGGCCCAGCCGGCCGGGGTCGGCGAGTGGGACGTCTCCAAGACCACCCTCGCCGACGCCAGCGGTCGCTGCGATCCGAACGAGTTCGAGGACGGCCGCAAGGGCATGTGGTGCTCGTTCCAGCCGGCGCTCAAGGTCGGCGAGCAGGCCGCGGCGGTCGATCTCTACTTCGGCTCGACCGAGCCCACCTCGCCGGTCATCGAGATCCAGCTGCAGGTGAAGGCCTGCCGCGTCGAGGATTTCCACGCCTGGATGAAGACCGCGTTCGGCAACCCGCTCGAGTTCAAGGGCGCGCGCTTCCTGTGGGAGAACCGCTACCTCTTGATCGCCGCCGACATGCCCGGCTCGGCGTCGCGCTGCATCGTGCGCATCTTCCCGCGCTCGGAGCAGGCGATGTACGACCGCATCAAGCGCGTCCCTTAAGCGCGCTACTTGCCGGGCTTCTCGCCCGGGCAGCTGCCGCCGACCTCGCCGCGCGCCTTCGGGCACAGCGCGTAGAGCTCGTGCCGGTGGCGGATCACGCTGAAGCCGCCGAGCCGCTGCGCGATCCGCTCCTGCAGCCGCTCGATCTCGTCGTCCTCGAACTCGAGGATGAGGCCGCACTTCGCGCAGATCAGGTGGTCGTGGTGCTCGCCGACCACCTCGAACCGCGCCTGGCCATCGCCGAACTGCCGCTCGATCGCGAGCCCGGCGTCGACGAGCAGCTTGAGCGTGCGGTAGACGGTGGCGTAGCCGACCTTCTGCGAGCGCTTGCGGACCCGCGCGAGCAGCTCCTCGATCGAGATGTGATCGGTGGTCCGCAGGAAGTGATCGACGATCACCTCGCGCTGGGTCGTGGTGTTGAGCCGTTTGTCCTCGAGATAGGCCCGCCAGCGCTCCTTGAGCGTCCGCGCGTCGCGCGAGTGGAAGCCTTCCTCGGTGCCCGCCATGGTTTCAAATACGGTGTAACCTGGTCTGGCGTCAACGCTTCATCGCGCGGCTGCTTTTCATTCTCGATTCGCGAGATCGGTACCAAGGGCGGGATATGCTGGGGATCATGGCAGCGGCAACGAGCGGCGGCGACGCCGAGCCGGGATTCGATGGCGTGCTGGGACGCCTGCGCGAGGTCGTCGAGCGGCTCGAGGGCGGCAACCTGTCGCTCGAGGAGTCGCTGCGCGTGTACGAGGAGGGCGTCGGCCTGGCCCGGCGCGGGCACGATCTGCTCGATCGCGCGGAGAAGCGCGTCGAGCTGCTGGTCTCGACCGCCGGCGGCACCAGCACGGTGCCGCTCGATCTCGACCAGCCCACCACCGGCGGGACCGGATGAGCGCGATGGCGCGGCTCGTGCCACGCCGTGGCCTGGTCGCGGTCGTCGACGACGATCGCGAGGTCCGCGAGTGGCTGGCGGAGGCGCTGGCGCGAGGCGGATACGAGGTCGCGCTCGCGTCGAACGGGCTCCGGCTGGTCTCGGCGCTGCAGGTCGACCGCCCGGATCTGATCCTGCTCGACGTGAACATGTCGTGGATCGACGGCTTCGAGCTGTGCCGCGCGCTCAAGAAGAACCCGCTCTACGCCGACATCCCGGTGGTCTTCATCTCGGGCCGCAGCGGCAACGGCGACGTCGAGCTGGGCCTCGCGTGCGGCGCGGTCGACTACTTCCCCAAGCCCCTCGACGCGCGCGCCCTGCTGCAGCGCATCGACGAGCTGGTCGCGCCGCCAAGCCCCTGACCGCACGAAGGTGCTTCTTTCGCGCGTTCGGAGTAGAACGCTCGCGATGACGACGATCGATCCCAGTGCCGCGCCGGGCGCGGTCCGCGCCTGGCTCGACGACGCGCGCGCGCGCATCGACCAGGATCTCGAGGAGCGCCTGATCGTCCCCGCCGACGATCCGGGGCGGCTGCGCGCGGCGATGCACTACGCGGCGACCGGCCCGGGCAAGCGCCTGCGCCCGGCGCTGACCCTGGCCGCCTGCGAGGCGGTCGGCGGCACCGTGGCGGCGGCGCTCCCGGCGGCGTCGGCCATCGAGATGCTGCACGCGTACACGCTCGTCCACGACGATCTCCCGGCGATGGACGACGACGACACCCGGCGCGGCCGGCCGACGGTCCACATCGCGTTCGGCGAGGCGATCGCGATCCTCGCCGGCGACGGGCTCCTGACCATGGCGTTCGGCGCGCTCGCCGAGCTGGGCGCGGGCGCCGCGGCGGCGGTCAAGGTGCTGGCGGCGCGCGCCGGCGCAGGCGAGCTGCTCGGCGGCCAGGCGATCGACCTGCAGCTGCAGGCCCGCGGCAACGCGGCGCCGACCAGCCTCGAGGAGGTCGAGCACCTGCACCGCGGCAAGACCGGCGCGCTGTTCGCGGCGGCCTGCGAGCTGGGCGCGATCGCTGGCGGCGCCGACACCGCGACCCGCGCGGCGCTCGGCCGCTACGGCATGGCGATCGGCGTCGCGTTCCAGCACGCCGACGACCGCGACGACGGCGAGTTGATCGCGCTGGCGGCGCAGGCCACCGTCCGCATGCGCGAGCTGACCGACGAGGCCAGCGCGATCGCGCGGACCCTCGGGGCCCGCGGCGCGATCCTCGACGCGGTCGCGTCGTGGATCGGCCAGCGTGCGTAGCATCGCGCTGGCGCCCCTGCTGGCCCTGGTGGCGTGCGGACCGCTGCCGCCCGGGCGCTGCGCCCCGGCGCCGGTGGTGATCGCGCGCGGCACGCTGGCCTATGACGCGCGGCTCGTCGGCGATCGCGTGATCGGCCTCGAGCTCGACACCGGCTTCGCGCTGATCGTGCACGCCCTCGATGGCGCGATCGTCCGGCGCATCGACCTCGGCGGCCCGGATCGCGATCTCGGCGCGCTCGCGATCGACGATCGCGGCGCCCGCGCCTGGGTCGGCGGCGAGGATCAGGCGGTGCGCGCGATCGAGCTCGCGACCGGCGCGATCACCGCGACCTGGCCGATCGGCGCCGACGTCACCGCGCTGGCGTGGGTCACCGCGGACGATCGCGCGTACGTCGCGATCGGCGACGCGACCGGCGTGGCGTGCCTGCGCCGCGCGACCGACGGCGCGGTGGTGCAGTGCGTGGCGATCGCCGACGCGCCGATCACCGGACTCGCGGCCGAGGCCGACGCGCTGGTGGTGACCGCCGGCGCCCGCGCGATCCGGCTGGCCCTGCCCGGCCTGCAGGTCCGCGGCGAGGCGGCCGCGCCCCCGGCGCCAGCGCTGCCGCCCGAGGCCCGCTTCGGCGGTGCGATCCGCGCGCGCCACGCCACCCCGCGCGGCGTGCTGGTCGCGGCCTGGATCCGCACCCTCGACGACCCGTCGATCGTGTGGTTCCGCAGGGATCGCCCGGCGGGCTGCCCGCGCTGACGCCGTCTGCAACGCTACCCCAGGCGTGATTGACGCAGGTCTAATCCCCGTACGACGATGGCCGAAACGTGTCGGAGTGGGATGAAGACACCAACATCACCGAGCAGGCCGACCTCACCAGTCCGCCGGCCGCCGACGCGCGCAACCGCGCGTACCTGATCGTCCTCGTCGGCTCCGCGGTCGGCGAGATGTTCAAGCTGCCCGCCGGCGACGCGGTGATCGGCCGCACCCGGCACGCGACCGTGCGCCTCGACGACGACGGCGTGTCGCGCGTCCACGCCATCGTCCGCGCCCAGGGCGATCGCCTGGTCATCGACGACAAGGGCAGCCGCAACGGCACGTTCGTCAACGGCCACCGCGTGAACGGCTCGGCGGTCCTGGCCGATGGCGACAAGATCCAGGTCGGCCGCACCACGATCCTGAAGTTCACGTACCACGACTCGCTCGACGAGAACTTCCACGAGCAGATGTACGAGTCGGCGCTGCGCGACGGCCTGACCCGGCTGTTCAACAAGCGCTACTTCGGCGATCGCCTCGACGGCGAGCTGCGCTTCGCGCTGCGTCACCAGTCGGCGCTGGCGCTGATCATGATCGACGTCGATCACTTCAAGCGCATCAACGACACCCGCGGCCACGTCGCCGGCGACGCCGTGCTCGCCGAGGTCGCGGCGCGGCTCGCGACCGCGGTCCGCAACGAGGACGTCGTCGCGCGCTTCGGCGGCGAGGAGTTCGCGATCATCTCGCGCGCCACCAGCCGCGCCGACGCGATGAAGCTCGCCGAGCGCCTGCGCCGCACGGTCGCCGCGCGCCCGATCATCGTCGAGGACGGCGCGCCGCTGCCGGTGACGGTGTCGATCGGCGTGGCCGCGTACCCCGAGGTCGCGGTCAAGGAGCCCGACGATCTCATCGAGGCCGCCGACAAGGCGCTCTACCGCGCCAAGACCGCGGGCCGCGATCGCGTCTCGGACTGATCCCCAGCGCCGCGCGGGTCACGCCAGCGTATCGAGGTCCGAGTCCGCGCCGGTGTAGAACCACCGCGCCGGGTCGAGGAACGGCGAGCCCGCCGGCGCGCCAGGCGCGACCATCACGAGGTACGGCTTGCGCTCGCGCTCGACGAAGCCGTTCCGCCACAGCGCGCGATCGTGCCCGTCGCAGGCGAGCAGCTTGAGGTCGAGGGTCTCGGCGCCGCCGTCGCTGGCGTGGGCCGCGATCGCGCGCAGCGCGTGTCGCCATGCGTCGGGCGCCGCGAGCAGATCGACGATGCGCACGTCGGTGCCGAGCGGCTCGAGCGCGCACACCGCGATCGCGCGCTCGTGGCGGACCACGACGAACGCGGCCTGGCGCTGCGCCGGGGCGCGGCCGAAGCGCCAGGCGTAGAACGCGGCGTCGCGGACCGCGCCGAGGCGGATCTCGGGGCGCGTGCTCGCCCAGACGTCGTCGACGCGGCGATCGTCGACGCCGACCGGGTCGAGGTGGCCGAGGTCGCGCCGCGGTCGCAACAGCGCCGCCACCGCGCGGTCGAGCGCGTGGCCGGTGGCCGGCAGGTGCAGCCCGACCCGGCCAAGCGGTCGACTCCAGCGCGCGACCTCGGCGATCTGCCGCGACCCGCCGTGCTTGAGCGGCGTGACGTTCATCGGCCCGGGCGCGCCGTACATGCACTCGATGCCGCTCGCGATCATCGCCTCGCGCGAGGCCGCGTGGAGCGCGGCGCCCAGCCCGCGCCGACGGAACGCCGGGCGCACGTAGCCATCGCCCCCGAGCGCGCCGCGGACCACGGCGCCGCCCTGCCAGAGCCGGAACGGAAAGAACGAGGTCAGGCCGGCGAGCGCACCCGTGGCGTCGTCCTCGCCCAGCCAGGTCAGCGCGTGCCCGCCCGGGTTCTGCTCGTACAGCCAGGCGTGCCGCAGGCGGGCGTCGCCATCGGGCATGTGCTCGGTCAGCAGCGCGAGCACCTCGGGCGTATCGCGCTCCACCGCCAACCTCACCCTGAACCCCATGACGGCAGCGTAGCAGTCGCGGCCGTCGAGCGGAGCGCACGTCCGACGAGGTCAACCTTCCCGGCCCGTTGCGCGGGAATTTTGCCGCGCCAGATCTGCGTTGGTAGGGTGCCCCCATGATCGCCCGCGCCAGGCCTCTCGTCGTCGTTCTCGGGCTGGCCGCATGCTCGGGCCACGCCACCCACCCCGCCGCGCCCGGCGCCGAGGCCTCGCCCACCGCGATCGTCACGATCGACGGCGGCGCGCCCTCGCCCGACGCGGGCCCCGCCGCGCCCGCGCCGGTCGCGCTCGATCTGGCGGCCGCGGCGCCGGCGTTCCCCGAGGCCAACGCGCGCTTCGCGCTCGAGGACTGGGCCGGCGCGCGCGACCGCTACGCCGCGGCGCTGGCCGCCGCCACCGACGACGCGACCCGGGCGCGCGCGCAGCTGATGGTCGCGATCTGCGACGTGCGCACCAACCGCTGGCGCGAGGCCGCCGACGGGCTGGCCCTGGCCGCGCCCGGCCTGCCGGCGATCGCCGACTGGCTGCGCTACCAGGAGGCGCGCGCGCGCTACTTCGCGCACCAGGCCGATCGCGCGCTCGCGCTCGCGAAGGCGGTCGCCCCCGAGTCGATCGCCGGCGCCGACGCCGAGATGCTGGTCGGCGATCTGCTGCGCGGCGGCAAGGACCCGGCCGCGACCGCCGCGCACTACCG
>JAIOQA010000279.1 GCA_021413675.1 Deltaproteobacteria bacterium
GCTGCTGCCCCGGCGCGACATACGCGTGCCCGACGAGGATCGGGTCGCCATCCCTGGCCTCGCGCACGGTCAGCGCGCTGGTCGTGTCGAGCCGGGCCGCGAACCGGCGGCTGAACTCCGGCGGGATGTGCTGGGTGATCACCGTGCCCGGCGCGTCGGCCGTCATGCCAGCGAGCACGTGGGCGATCGCCTCGGTGCCGCCGGTCGACGCGCCGATCGCGATCACGCGATCGGTCGTGCGCAGCGGCCCGGCGACCGCGGTGCGGGTCGGCAGCGCCTTCAGCGCGACCGGCGTGGCGGTGGCGGCGACCTTCACCTTGGCGATGATCTCGTCGCCGATCTCGGCGAGGCCGCGGGCGAGATCGAGCTGCGGCTTGGTCACGAAGTCGATCGCGCCGAGCGCCAGCGCCGAAAGGGTCGCGTCGGCGCCGCGCTCGGTGAGCGACGACACCATCACGACCGGCATGGGCCGCAGCCGCATGAGGTTGCCGAGGAAGGTCAGGCCGTCCATGCGCGGCATCTCGACGTCGAGCGTGAGCACGTCGGGCTGGAGGTTCTTGATGAGATCGCGGGCGACGAACGGATCGGCGGCGACGCCGACGACCTCGATCGCCGGGTCCGCGGCCAGGATCTCCGACAGCATCCGACGCATGAGCGCGGAGTCGTCGATGATCAGGACGCGGATGCGGCGCGACGGCGCGCGAGAGGGTGCGGGCATCAGAAGATCTCGATGGGTCCAGAGGTGGGGATGAGCCGCTCGGCGATGCGCTGCTCGGCGTCGACGACGCGCGCGGCGAGGGCCATCGGCATCCGCTTGACCTGGACCCGCCCAGTCAACGGCCAGTAGCGCAGGCGGCGGGCGAACTGCCCGCCGACGTCCTCGGCGGTGAGCGCCAGCCGATCCTGCTCGAGGAATCTCCGGACGAACGCGATGTTCGCGGCGCCGATGTCGCCCGCGCCGCTGATCACGCGGCCGCCGCCGAACATCTTGACCTCGAGATCGCCGCGGCGACCGCCGCCGTCGAGAACCTGGTTGATGAGCTTCTCCAGCGCGTACAGGCCGTAGCGCGCGGCCGCGCCTGGATCGGCGCCGGTCCGCGGCGCGTGCGGCAGCATGAAGTGGTTGACGCCGCCGACCTTGCGGTGCGGATCGCGGATGCACGTCGACACGCACGACCCGAGGACGGTCGTGATCATCTCGTCGACCGCGCTCACGTAGAGCTCGCCGGGGAGCACCTGGACGATCCAGGTCTGGGCCTTGGCGTCCCAGTAGCGGCGGACGCTGCCGAGCTCGCGCAGCGGGGCCGGCACCTCGATCCGCCGGATCGGGATCGTGCTGCGCCGCACCGGGCGCTCCGCGGCGCGCGTGGGCACCGCCGTCACGCGCATCCGCGACGTGCGGAAGCGCGCGATCCGCGAGGTGCCGCTGCGGGGGCTCATCCGCGATCCCGGCGATAGGCGGTGCGACCGCACGGCGTGAACCCGGTGACGCCGGCGACCAGGGACTCGGAGTGCCCGAGGACCAGCGTGCCGCCGGGCGCGAGCACGTCGTGGAAGTGGCGGAGGAGCCGGACCTTGTTCTCGACGTCGAAGTAGATGATCACGTTGCGGCAGAAGACGACGTCGAACGGGCCCTTCATCGGCCAGGGCTCGAACAGGTTCAGCTCCTTGAACGTCACCAGCGGCCGGAGCTCGGCGCCGACCCGGACCTTGCCCGCGTTGGCGCCGCTGCCGCGGTGCAGGAACCGCTTGCGCCGCGCCAGCGAGACCGGCTCGACCTGCTCCTCCTTGTAGACCCCGGCCTCGGCGCGCGCGAGCACGTGGGTGTCGATGTCGGTGGCGAGGATGCGCGTGTTCCAGCCCTCGGGCACCGCCTCGCGCACGACCATCGCGATGCTCCACGGCTCCTCGCCCGACGAGCACCCCGCCGACCACACCCGCAGGCGGTGATCGGGATTCGCGGCCATGCGCTCGGGCAGGACGTGCTGCGCCAGGAACTCGAAGTGATGGTCCTCGCGGAAGAACGCGGTGACGTTGGTCGTGATCGCGTTGATCAGCTCGTCGTGCTCCTCGGCGTGCGGGTCGTCGAGCAGCGCGAGGTACTGCTTGAACGTCGGGATCCCGAGCGCCTTCAGCCGGCGCAGGAGCCGGGTCTGGCACAGCTGCCGCTTGGCGTTGCCGAGCTCGATGCGCGCCCGGCGCCGCACCAGCTCGCAGATGCGCTGGTACTGGCGCTCGTCGAGGACTGCCGCCTCGATGACGACCGGACGCCCGGGCCGGGCCGCGGCGTGGACAGGCGCGCCGGTCATCATGGCCTAGAACTCCTTCCAGTCCTGGTCATCCCCGGCGGATGCGCCGCGCTTGGCCGCCGGGGCCTTGCCGCGAGCCGCGGGCGCCGCGGGGGCCTTCGCCCGGGCCGGCGAGGCCGCGACCGGCGCGCGCGCCGGCGTCCGGGTCGGCGCCGGGGCCACGCGGGCCTCGACCTCGTCGCTGGTGCGGAAGTAGCTGACCAGCTCGACCAGGCCGCCGGCCTGCTCGGCCATCGCCGCCGCCGCCGAGGTCGCTTCCTCGACCAGCGCCGCGTTCTCCTGCGTGCCGCGATCCATCTGCGTGACCGCGGTGTTGATCTGCTCGATGCCGCTGGCCTGCTCTTCGCTGGCGGTCGTGATCTCGCCGATGATGTCGGAGACCTTCTTCACCGAGGTCACGATCTCGCGGAGCGTCTCGCCCGACTGGTAGACCAGCTTGGAGCCCTGGGACACCTTGTCGGCGCTGTCCTGGATGAGCGACTTGATCTCCTTGGCGGCGCCCGCCGAGCGCTGGGCCAGGTTGCGGACCTCGGCCGCGACCACCGCGAAGCCGCGGCCCTGATCACCCGCGCGTGCGGCCTCGACCGCGGCGTTGAGCGCCAGCATGTTGGTCTGGAACGCGATCTGCTCGATCACGCCGATGATGTCGGCGACCTTGGTCGAGCTCTCGGTGATCGCCGCCATCGCGGTGACCGCCGAGCTGACGACCTGCCCACCCGACTCGGCGATGTTGCGCGCGCCCGCCGCCAGCTGGTTGGCCTGGTTGGCGTTGTTGGCGTTCTGCCGGACCGTCGCGGTCATCTCCTCGACCGAGGCCGCGGTCTCCTCGAGCGACGAGCTCTGCTCCTGGGTCCGCGCGTTGAGGCTCGCGTTGCCGCTGGCGATCTGCTCGGACGCCGAGGTGATCGTCGCGGCGGTGCCGTGGATCTTCACGACCATGTCGCGCAAGGACGTCATCGACTGGTTGACCGCGTCGCGCAGGAGCGCGAAGTCGCCTTCGTAGTTGCCGTTCATCGACTGGCGCAGGTCGCCCTCGGCGAGCGCGGTCACGACCCGGGTCACGTCGCGCAGCGCGTGCTTCTGGGCGGTGATGTCGGTCGCGAACTTCACGACCCGGAACGGCTTGCCCTTCTCGTCGATGAGCGGGTTGTACGAGGCCTGGATCCAGACCTCCTTGCCGCCCTTGCCGATGCGCAGGTACTGGGCGGCGTCGAAGCGGCCCTCGTTGAGCCGCGCCCAGAACTGCCGGTAGTCCTCCGACCGCGCGTACTCGGGGGTCACGAACATCGAGTGGTGCTTGCCGACGATCTCGTCGGCCCGGTAGCCGAGCGCGCTCAGGAAGTTGTCGTTGGCGAACGTGACGATGCCGCCCATGTCGAAGGCGATCACCGCCTGCGACTTGTTGATCGCCTTGACCTGGGCGCTCTCGTCGGCGAGCTGCCGGTCCTTGGCCCGCTGCGCGGTGACATCGGCCCACTCGACGCAGCGATCGCCGCCGACCGCCTGCGTCATCTTGATCTGCAGGGTCAAGCCGCCGAGCGAGAACTCGGTGACCATCGGCAGCCGTGTGGCGTCGTTGATCAAGCCGCGCTGGTGCGCCGGGTTCTTGTGGAAGATGTCGATGTTGGTGCCGACCAGCTTGTCGGCGTCGAAGCCGGAGAACGCGGCGGTGAAGACCGCGCGGTGGCTCGCGAACAGGTCGCGGGCTGCGCGGTTGACGTAGATGATCCGCGCGTCCGAGTTGGCGACCATGACCGCGTTGGTCAGGGCGTCGAACGCGCGGTACTGCGCGACGTGGTCGACCAGCGCGGGGGCGCGCGCGGTCGCGACCTTGCCGGCGATGGTCTTGCGGCGGGTGGTGCCAGCGCGCTTGGTGGCCGGCCGGCGGGCGGTGCGTGACGAGGTCTTCATGAGATCGATCCTTCGAGGGAGGGAGGTGCCGGCTCGGCCTAGGCGGCCGCGTCTGCGTCGGTCGGCGGCGGAAAGACGCCGTCGACATCGAGGAGGGTGATCATGCGTTCGTCGACCAGCGCGATGCCGCGGGTCAGGTTCGCGACGCCGCGGGTCTCGGCGAGGTCAGGCGGTGGCTTGATCTGATCGCGGGCGACGTCGGTGACGTCGGACATCGCGTCGACGACGATGCCCATCGTGCGGCTCTTGCCGCCGTGCTCGACCCGGAGCACGACGATCACCGTCGTGGGGCCGGCGGCCTGGGTCGCGAGGCCGAGGCGCTCGCGCAGGTCGGCGATCGGCACGATGTCGCCGCGGATGTTGATCACGCCCTTGACGTACTCGGGCGTGCGCGGCAGCGGCATCGGCCGCGACCAGCTGCGGATCTCCTGCACGCGCAGGATGTCCACTCCGAACTCCTCGCCGGCGACGACGAAGGTCAGGAGTTGCTCGCGCTGGCGCTGGGCGTCGGAGCGAACGGGTTCGCGAGATGACAGTTGCGGTTCCATGGATGCTCCTAGGCGGCCTGCTCGTGGTCCGCGTGGCCGACGCGGCCGCGCCGCGCGTGGCGCGCGAGATCGACGATGTCGAGGATGAAGGCGACGCGGCCGTCGCCGAGGATGGTCGCGCCGGCGAGGCCGTCGACGCGCTGGTAGTTGGACTCGAGGCTCTTGATGACGACCTGCTGCTGCGCGAGCAGCTCGTCGACGATCAGCCCGAGCGGCGCGCCGTCGGTCTCGACGATCATCAGCAGGCTCGAGGTCGCGACGCCAGGCGGACGCAGGCCGAGGGCGGCGCCGAGATCGACGATCGGGACGATCTGCTCGCGGACCCGGTAGATGTCGTGGCCGCCGGCGAGCCGGGCGCGGCGGCGCGGATCGATCTGCACCGACTCGACGATCGACAGGAGCGGCACGACGTACTGGTGCTCGAGCACGCGGATCAGCTGGCCGTCGATGATCGCGAGGGTCAGCGGCAGGCGCAGGATCGTGCGGGTGCCGGCGCCGGGGCTCGACTGCACGTCGACCTGCCCGCCGAGCTCCTTGATGTGGCGCCAGACGACGTCCATGCCGACGCCGCGGCCCGAGACGTCGGACACGACCTCGGCGGTCGAGAACCCAGGCGCGAAGATCAGCTTGGCGGTCTCGTCGTCGGTCAGCGCGGTGTCGGCGCCGATCAGCCCGCGCTCGACGGCCTTGGCGCGGATCCGCGGCAGATCCAGCCCGCGGCCGTCGTCGGCGACCTCGATGACGATCTCGCTGCCGCGGTGCTCGGCGTGCAGGCGGATCGTACCGTGGCGGGGCTTGCCCGCCGCCGCGCGCGCGTCGGGCAGCTCGATGCCGTGATCGATGCTGTTGCGGACGATGTGGACCAGCGGATCGCCGAGCTTCTCGAGCACGGTCTTGTCGAGCTCGGTGGTGCCGCCCGACAACTCGAGCGCGACCTCCTTGCCGAGCCGCGCACCGACGTCGTGGACCAGGCGCGGGATCCGGCCGAACACGACGCCGACCGGCATCGAGCGCAGGCGGACGACGCTCTCCTGCATCGCGCGGGTGTTGCGCGCGAGCTGCGACAGGCCCTCGCGCAGGCGCGCGAGCCGCTCGGCGTCGACCGGGCCCTCGCCGTCGAGCTCGCCGAGCATCGACTGCGTGATCACCAGCTCGCCGATCATGTTCATCAGCTGATCGATCTTGTCGACGCCGACGCGGATCGAGCCGATCGCGCTGGCCTCGCGGCTGGCGGGCGCGCCCGCGCGCTCGCTCGTGGCCATCGGCGCATCCGCGGCGATCGCGGCCAGCGCCGGGGCATCGGCCGCGACCGGCGCGGCGCGCGTGATCGCGAGCGTGCAATCGCCATCGACCCACGCGAAGACCTCGTCGATCGCGGCGCGCTCGACGGCGCCGGGCACCTCGAGCGTCCACGCCAGGTGGCACTCGGTGGGATCGAGGTCCTCGAACCGCGGCAGGCGGCTGGTATCGACCGCGATGACCGTGCCGCCGAGGCTCGCGAGCTCGCGCAGGAGCCGGAGCGGATCGTTGCCGTTGCGCATCAGGTGCGGCAGCGGCGCGAACTCGACCCGCCACGGCGCGGCGTTGACGGCAGGGGCGACCGGCACCGGCGGAGCGGGGGCGACACCGCGCGGTGCAGCGCCACGCGCTGCCGTCAACGCCGCGCACACCCCGGCGTGGGCCGCGCCCGAGGCGACGCGGCCCGCGCGGCGCTCCTCGAGCGCGAGGCGCAGCTCGTCGACGCCGCGCAGGAGCGCGGCGGTCATGGCCGGGGTCGGCGCCGCGCCCGAGCGCACGTCGTCGAGCACCGACTCCATCGTGTGCGCGAGTCCGGTGATCTCGTCGATGCCGAACGCGCCGGCGCCGCCCTTGATCGAGTGGATCGCGCGGAACAGCTCGCCGACGACCTCGTCCGTGACCGCGGTATCGAGGGTCAGGAGCCCGGCCTCGGCGCGGTCGAGCCCCTCGAAGCTCTCCTCGAGGAACGTCGCCTGCAACGCGGCGAAGGTCGCTGCGTCGAGGCCGCTCACGTGAGGACCTTGCGGATCGTCGCGAGCAGCTGATCGGGCTGGAACGGCTTGACCATCCAGCCGGTCGCGCCCGCCGCCTTCGCCACCTTGATCTTCTCCGGATCGACCTCGGTGGTGAGCATCAGGATCGGCGTGAACTTGCTCGGCGCGAGCGTGCGCAGGCGCTTGACCAGCGTCAGCCCGTCGATCCGCGGCATGTTCACGTCGCACAGGAAGAGGTCGATCTTGGTGGTGCCCACCAGATCGAGCGCGAACTGGCCGTCTGCGGCCTCGGTGACCTCGTGCCCCGCGCCGCGCAGCGTCTGGGCGATCAACGCACGCATCGAGTTCGAGTCGTCCACGACCATGATCCGGGACATTCGGGTACTCCTAGAGGGAGGCGACAGGCAGACCGACGAGCGATTCCAGGCCGAGCGTGCGCATGGCCGCGACGAGCGTCGGAGACGCGCCGGCCCAGCCGACCGCGATCCCGCGCGCACGCGCCGTCATCACGACGCACTGCAGGAGCTGTGCCCCGGCGGCGTCGATGCGCGTGATCGCGCCGCCATCGAGGTCGAGCGCCGCGCGCGTGAGCGCGCCGCGCAGCTCGCTCATGAATTCTCCGACGCTGCTCGCATCGAGGGTCGAAGGACACCGCACCACCAAGCTCGCCGCCATGCATAAGAAATCGACCGATCCGGTGGAGCGTTAAGGCGATCTCGCGATCGATCGGCGCCAAAATCCCTCGCGAGATCGCGGCATTCCTGACGCCGGGCGAGCGGCGAAGAACGCGCAATCGATGCGCCGCGGGGGTCGCGCGCGACCTGCCGCTTGGCGAACGTCGGAGTTGGTCGATCTGATCGCGACGCCCCCTGACGTGGAGTCCTCCTTGAAGCCGCTGCGCGCGCTCGCGATCCTGATCTTCGCTCAGATGTTGCCCGCGACGCTGGTGACCGCGGCCATCCGGCCGCTGTTCGCCGCGCACCACGGCGGCGACGAGGGTGCGATGCACGCGTTCATGGCGATCAACATGCTCGCCGCGGCGCTCGCCGCGCCGTTCGTGGGGCCGCGCCTGGCGCGCACCGGGCGCGCCGGCTGCTGGCTGGGCGCGCTCGCGCTCCTCGACGCGGTGCTGCTGCTCGCGTGTGCGCAACCGTGGCCGACCTCGGTGGTGCTGGGCGTGCGCGCGCTCGAGGGCGCGGTGCACGTGAGCGTCGCGACCGCGCTGTGCGCGCTCGCCGCGACGCGCGTGAAGGCGCTGGGTCGCCCCGCGCTCATGGGCGTGATCGGCGGCGCGATCATGGCGGCGATCGCGCTCGGCAACCTGCTCGGCGGCGCGCTGGTCGGCATCACCCCTGCCGCGCCGTTCGCGGCCGGCGCGCTGATCGCGACCGCGGTGGCGGCGGCGCTGGCGCTCGGCGCGGGCGGCGCGCTCGCCGCGCCCCCGATGACGGCCGAGCTCGCGCCGCCTGCCCTCGCGCCGGTGACCGCGCCGCGCCGCTCGCTCGCGCCGGTGCTGCTCGGCGCGTTCGTCGCGCGCTTCACCGTCGGCTGCCTCGTCGTGACCTTCGCGCTGTTCGCGCATCGGGTGCACGGCCTCTCGGATCGCGCGATCGGCGGCCTGTTCGCGGCGCTGACGGTGCCGTTCGCCCTCGCGACCTGGCCGGCGGCGCAGCTCGCGAGCCGCCTCGGCCGCGCCCGCGTGCTCGCGATCGGCGGCGCTGGCTGGATGCTCGTGCTGTTCGCGCTGCCCGCCGCGCCCACCGCGGCCTTGCCCGCGCTGATGATGATCGGCGGCCTGGCCTCCGCCGCGATCTTCGCGGTGACGCTCGGCTACGCGACCGCGCCGGCCGACGCCCAGGTCCGCGCCCGCGCGATCGCGCGGTTCCAGACCGCCGGCGCGCTCGGCATGGTGGTCGGCCCGATGGCGGCGGGCATCACCGCGGCGATCGCCGGGCGCGGCGTGGCCGGCGATCGCGCCGCGTTCGTGCTGGCGGGATGCGCGATGGCGGCGTGGCTGGTCGCCTCCGCGGGCTGGCTCCTCCGCGCCGCCGCATCCGAGCGCGCTACGGCGCCAGCATCTCGCGCACCTTCCGCAGCAGCGAGTCCGCGGTGATCGGCTTGGGCAGCATCGCGACCGCGCCGCTGACCCCGTGGTTGCCGACCGGCCCGTCGGCATAGCCCGACATGTAGATCACCTTCATCGTCGGCCGATCGACGAGCAGGCGCTCGGCGAGCTGCTTGCCGCTCATGCGCGGCATGACGACATCGGTGAGCAGCAGATCGATCGCGCCCGGGTGCTGCTCGCTGATCAGGAACGCCTCGCCGCCGTTCTGCGCGTCGAGCACGGTGTAGCCGTGGCGGCGCAGGATCGCGCTCGCCATCGTCAGCACCTGCTCGTCGTCCTCGACCAGCAGCACGGTCTCGGTCCCGAGCAAGGACAGCGGCGTCGCCGCGGTGCGCTCCGCGGCCGCCGGCCCCTCGTCGACGCGCGGCAGGTAGATCTTGAAGATGGCGCCCTTGCCGGGCTCGCTCTCGACCACGACGTGGCCCTGGCTCTGCGTGACGATGCCGAACACCGTCGACAGCCCGAGCCCGGTGCCCTTGCCCTTCTCCTTCGTGGTGTAGAACGGCTCGAAGATCCGCTCGCGCGTCGCGGCGTCCATCCCGATGCCCGAGTCGGCGACGACCAGCTGCAGGTACGCGCCCGCGGCCATGCCGGGCGCGACGTCGTCGCCGGTGACCGTGACCGGCGCGGTCTCGACGCGCAGCGCGCCGCCGCCCGGCATCGCGTCGCGGGCGTTGACGACCAGGTTCATGACGATCTGCTCGATCTGTCCGGGGTCGGCGTAGACGCTGCCCTGCCCGGCGTGGGCGCGCAGCGCCAGGCCGATGTCCTCGCCGACCACCCGGCGCAGCATCTTCTCCATGCCCGCGACCAGCTCGCCGAAGTCGACCAGGCGCGGCTGCAGCCGCTGCTGGCGGCTGAACGCGAGCAGCTGGCGCACCAGATCGGCGGCGCGCTCGCCCGCGCGGCGGATCTCGTCGACGTCGGCGCGGTGCGCGTCGTTCTCGGACAGCTCGCCGAGGATGATCTCGGAGTAGCTGAGGATCACCGAGAGCAGGTTGTTGAAGTCGTGGGCGACGCCGCCGGCGAGCGTGCCGAGCGCCTCCATCTTCTGCGACTGGCGCAGCTGGGCCTCGAGCTGGCGGCGCTCGGTGACGTCGGTCTGGACGCCGACGAAGTGGGTGATGCGGTTCTCGGCGTCGGCGACTGGCGTGACCGCGATGTTGTTCCAGAACGGCTTGCCGTCCTTGCGGTAGTTGAGCAGCTCGACGATGCAGGCGCGGCGCTCGCGGATGCCGAGCCGGAGCTGCGTGACCGACGCCGGCTCGGTGCCCGGCCCCTGCAGGAAGCGGCAGTTGCGGCCGAGGACCTCGTCGGCGGGATAGCCGGTGAGGCGCTCGAAGCCCGGGCTCACGTAGACGATCGGCTCGCCCGGCAAGAGCGCGTCGGTGATGACGATGCCCTGCGAGACCGCCTGGATCGCGCGGTCGCGCATGCGCAGCACCGCCTCCTCGCGCTGCAAGGTCCGGTTCGACGCCTCGAGCTGGAGCATCTTCTCCTCCAGCTTCCGGATCAGCGACTCGCTGTACTGCTTGAGCAGCGCGGTCTCGTCGTCGACCGGCGCGCTCGCGGGCACCGGCCCGGGCCGCGCCCCGGTCGCGAGCAGCTCGCGCAGCCGCGCGACCAGCGTGTCGGGTTCGGCGGGCTTGAGGATGAACGCGTCGGCGCCGAGGCTGTGCGCGAGGTTCTCGTCGTCCGCGCCGGTGTAGGTCGCGGTGTAGACCACGAACGGCGCGTGGCACAGCCGCGCGTCGGCCTTCCACTGGCGCAGGAGCGCGTAGCCGTCCATCACCGGCATCAGCAGGTCGGAGATGACGAGATCGAACGGCGCGACCCGCGCCTTGACCAGCGCCTCCGCGCCGTGGCGCGCGCACGCGACCTCCCAGCCGTGGCTCTCGAGCAGGACCCGGAGGTAGTAGGTGTTCTCGTCAGCGTCGTCGACGACCAGCACGCGTGTCATGGCTGTACCTCGGGTGCGTGCGCGCGGCGCGCGATGGTCTCGAGCTGACTGACGAAGGTCTCGGGATCGATCGGCTTCTCGATGTAGGCGGCGCAGCCGGCGTCGAGCGCCTTCTCGCGATCGCCGATCATCGCGAACGACGTGACCGCCACGATCGGCGTGGCCGCGAGCGCGGGGATCGCGCGGAGCGCGCGGGCGACCGCGTAGCCGTCCATGACCGGCAGCTGGATGTCGAGCAGCACCATGTCCGGGGTCAGCGTCTGGGCCAGCGCGATGCCGTGCGCACCGTCGACGGCGCTGACCACACGATGGCCGTGGCGCTCGAGCAGGAACGTCGCCAGGTAGCGGTTCTGATCGTTGTCTTCGATGAGGAGGATGGTGCAGGCCATGGTCACGTGGACTCCTCGAGCGGCAGCGTGAAGACGAACTCGCTCCCCTGGCCCCACGTGCTGGACGCGGCGATGTCGCCACCGAGCAGGGCGGCCAGCCGGCGGCAGATCGCGAGCCCCAGGCCGGTGCCTTCGTGCTGGCGCGCGAGGCCGGAGTCGAGCTGGCGGAACGGCTGGAACAGGGTCGGCAGATCCTCGGGCCGGATCCCGATGCCGGTGTCCGTGACCCGGACGACCACGGTGCGGGCGCCGGGCTCCCCGGTCAGGTCGGCGGCGAGGTCGACGCCGCCGGCGTCGGTGAACTTGATCGCGTTGTTGAGCAGGTTCAGCAGGATCTGCTCGACCCGCCGGGCGTCCGAGGTGATCACGCCGACCGCGGGCGCGACCGCGCTCGCGAGCGTCAGGCCCTTCTTGTCGGCCAGCGGTCGCACCGTCGCGATCGCGCGCTCGATCGACGCGCGCAGCTCGAACGGCGCGCGCCGCACGGTCAGCTGGTTGGCCTCGATCTTCGAGAGGTCGAGGATGTCGTTGATGAGCTCGAGCAGGTGGCGCGCGCTCGAGCGCACCATCCCGAGCTGCTTGGCCTGCTCGTCGTTGACCGGGCCGGCGAGGCCCTGCAGGAGGATGCCGCTGAACCCGATGATCGAGTTCATCGGCGTGCGCAGCTCGTGCGACATCGTCGCGAGGAACGCCGACTTGAAGCGATCCGCGGTCTCGGCGCGCGCGACCGCGGCGCGCAGCTCCTCGGTCCGCGCCGCGACCCGGGCCTCGAGCGTCTCGTTGAGATCGCGCAGCGCCTGCTCCGCGCGCTTGCTGACCGAGATGTCGATGCCCACGCCGACCAGGCACGGTTGGCCCTCGAACTCGATCCGCCGACCGGTGAGCGAGTACGGGATGATCGTGCCGTCCTTGCACCGGAGGCCGGCCTCGACCTGCGCCTCGCCGGTCGTGAACACCGCGGCGTTGGCCGCCACGACCCGCGCGCGCTCCTCGCCGCCGAACAGCTCGCGCGCGTGCATCCCGGCGAGGTCGCTGGCGGTGTAGCCCGTGACCTGCTCGAGGTTGCGGTTCCAGCGCAGGAACTGCCCCTGCTGGTTGTAGAAGTAGAGGATGCCCGGCGTGCTCTCGATCATCGCCGCCGAGAACTGCCGCTCGCTCGCGCCGCGCCGCTCGGCCAGGGCGCGGGCCTCGTCGCGCGCGAGCGTGTCGAGCGCGAACGCCACGTCGCCGGCGGCCTCGAGCAGGAGGTCGACCTCCTTGTCCTGGAAGAAGTCGGGCTCGCTGGCGTAGACGCTGAGCGTCCCGGCGACCTCGCCGGCGAACCGGATCGGGATCGCGGCCGAGGACCGCCGCCCGTGGCGTTCGTGGAGGCTGCGCCAGGGCGCGGTGACCGGGTCGGTGTGGAGGTCGTTGCAGACGTAGACCCGCTGCTCGCGAAACGCGATCCCGGTCGGGCCCCGGCCCGCCGGCCGATCGTCGCTGTAGACGACGATCTCGGCGATGTCCGCGGCGCCGGCGCCCCACGCCGACACCGGCACGAGCCGCCGGCTCGCCGGATCGTGCCACCCGATCCAGGCCATCGACAGGCCGCCGAACTCGACGAGCACGTTGCAGACCCGGGCGAAGAGCGCCTCGCGCGTCTCGCTCCAGACGATCGCCTGGTTGACCTGGCTCAGCGCCGCGTAGAGCCGGGTCATCCGCGCCAGCTCGCGCTCGCGCGCCTTGGCCACCGTGATGTCGCGGGCGATCTTCGACACGCCGACGATGCGCCCGCCGAGGCGGATCGGCGAGGCGGTGACCGAGACGTCGATCGCGCGGCCGTCCTTGGTCACGCGCACGGTCTCGAAGTGCTGCACCGAGTCGCCGCGCGCGATCGTCGCGAGGATCGAGGCCTCTTCGCCAAGCCGCTCGGGCGGGATCAGCCGCGCCATCGGCTGGCCGATCATCTCGGCGGCCGTGAAGCCGAACATGGTCTCTGCGCCGCGGTTCCAGCTGGTGACGATGCCCTGCAGGTCCTTGCCGATGATCGCGTCGTCCGACGACTCGACGATCGCCGCGAGCCGGGTCGTGGCCAGCATCGCCTGCTTGCGGTGCGTGATGTCGAGGGAGGTGCCGAGCATGCGAATCGGCCGCCCACCCGGATCGTGGATGACCTGGATCGCCGCGGTGAGATCGCGCACCGGCCCGTGCTCGGGATCGGTCCGGTACTCGAGCGTGTACGGCCCGGTGACCGCGGCCGCGCCAGCGAGCGACGCCGTGACGACCGCGCGGTCCTCCGGGTGGACGAGCTCGAGGAACTCGTCGAAGCTGGGTGCGCCCGCGGCGGCGTGGCGATGCATCAGGCGGAACATCTCCGCCGACCAGCTGCCGGTCCGGGTCGTGAGGTCGAGCTCCCAGCTGCCGAGGTGCGCGAGCGACTGCGCGGCGGCGAGGCTGCTCGCGCGCGCGGTGCGGTCCTGCTCCGCGAGCTTGCGCGCGGTGATGTCCGAGACGGCGCCGTGGACCCAGGTGGGCGCGCCGGTGGCGTCGAACGTGAAGCGACCGCGCGCGCCGACCCAGCGCAGCACCCCCTCGGCGGGGGCGACCCGCACCTCGATGTACATCGGCGCTCCCGAGGCGCGTCCGCGCGCGAGCTCGGCTTCGACGTGCGCGAGATCGTCCGGATAGATGCGGCGGGCGAACGCCTCGAAGCTGCCGTCGAACTCGCCGGGGCCGTAGCCCCACAGCTGCTCGAACCAGCGCGACATGGCGATGTGCCCGCTCGCGAGGTCCCACGCGAACGTGCCGACCTCGGCGGCGTCGAGGGCGAGCAGCAGCGGATCGTCGGCGTCGCGAGGCATGCGGCTACCTCCACGCGCGATGCGCGCGGCGCGACGCCCGCACCATCTCGATCTTGGAGCCCTGCCCCGTGATCATCATCGAACCTTCCCCGAGCGCGAATCCGCCCCGAATTGTTCGTAGGCTAACATGCGAGCCCGGCTCCGCGGCGGCGCGGGGCGCGACCAAGCGACGCGCGTTGCGATGCGCCGCGATGGCACGCACGGGTGCGCGCGACCGTCGATGGTACCCTGCGGACGCGATGGATCTGGAGGAGCTCCGCGCGTTCGTCACCGTCGCCGACACCGGCTCGTTCTTCGCGGCCGCCGACGCGCTGGGGGTGTCGCGGACGACCCTCCGCCGCCGGGTCGGCGCCCTCGAGGCCCGCGCCGGCGTGGCGCTGGTCGAGAGCACGCGCCAGGGCGCGGTGCTGACCGAGGCCGGCCAGGCGCTCGCGGCGCGCGGCCGCGATCTCATCGCCGAGGCGTCCGCGCTGGTCAGCGCGGTGCGCGAGGTCGGGCGCGAGCCGACCGGCGTGCTGCGCGTGATCATGCCGGTCGGCATGCCGCCGCACGCGCTCGCGCCGCTGTTCGCGCGCCTGCGCACGACCTGGCCGCGGCTCGCGGTGACCTGCCGCTTCAGCAACGATCCGCTTGCCGAGCCGCTGACCGAGGTCGATCTGATCGTGCACTTCGCCGACGATCCGCCGCGCAAGCCGTGGCTGTCGCGCGCGCTGTTGCGGGTGCCCGAGCGCCTGCTCGCGAGCCCCGGGTATCTCGCGCGGCGCGGGACGCCGACATCGATCGAGGACCTGGCGGCTCACGAGCTGCTGGCGTGGCAGGCCCCGGGCGAGGACGCGCGCACCTGGCCCGTGCGCGGCGGCGGGCGGGTGGCGGTCGCGCCCGCGATGATCGCCACCGACATCCACCTGATCCGCAGCTGCTGCGCCGCCGGGCTGGGCATCGCGCTCGTGCCCGACGCGCCGTTCCCGTCGCCGGACAGCGCGGCGCTGGTGCCGGTGCTGGTCGATCACGTCGGCCGCGAGCGCACGGTGCGGGTGACGGTGCCGGCGACGCTCGCGGGCATCCCGAAGATCGCGATGGTGCTGGCGCAGGTCGATCGGTTCGTCGCGCAGAGCCTGTGAAGCTTCGCTTCCAGGCTCTTGTTCGATCGATCGGCCCGCGCGCGGACGCGCAGCCCGATCTCGTCCGGACCCCGAACCGCCTCGCTGCGCTCGGCGAGGCCACCCGGTAGCGCACTTTCGAGCGAGACGATCGCGCGCGGCGAGCGAGACGCGTCTCGCTCGGTGTTACGCCTGGCGCGGCGGCGACGGCGGCGCGCCCGCCGCAACCGTCGAGGATCACGTGCGCGGACCCTGGCACGACAGGTGCTCGATGGTCCGACATGCTGGGAGAAGTCGTCGGGAACTACCGCATCACCGGCGCGCTGAGCGCGGGCGGCATGGGCGCGGTCTACCGCGCGGAGCACACGCTCATCGGCAAGCCGGCCGCGGTCAAGGTGCTCCTGCCCGAGTGGTCGTCGAACCACGAGATCGTGGCGCGCTTCTTCACCGAGGCCAAGGCGACGACCGCGATCCGCCACCCGGGCATCGTCGAGATCTTCGACTTCGGCCACACGCCGGACGGGCGGGCCTACCTGGTGATGGAGCTGCTCGACGGCGAGCCGCTCGCGTCGCGGCTGGCGCAGGTCGGCCGCATCGCCGAGCCGGTCGCGGTCGGGCTGATGCGCTCGATGGTCGGCGCGCTCGCGGCCGCGCACGCCGCCGGCATCGTCCACCGCGACCTCAAGCCCGACAACGTGTTCCTCGTCCGGGATCCGGACGTCCCCGGCGGCGAGCGGCCCAAGCTCCTCGACTTCGGCATCGCCAAGCTCGCCGACCTGCAGCCGTCGGCGCGCGCGACCCGGACCGGGGTCGTGCTCGGCACGCCGACGTACATGGCGCCCGAGCAGTGCCGCGGCGCGAGCAACGTCGACGCGCGCGCCGATCTCTACGCGCTCGGCTGCATCCTGTTCGAGATGCTGGCGGGACGGCCGCCGTTCGCGGGCGAGAGCGCCGGCGAGCTGATGGCCCATCACCTGATGACGCCGGCCGAGCACGTGCGGGCCTACGCGCCCGAGGTGTCGCCGGCGATCGACCTCGTGATCGCGAAGCTCCTGATGAAGCCGCCGGGCGATCGCCACGCGAGCGCCGCGGACCTGCTGGCCGCGCTCGGCGGCGTGCCCGATGACGCCAGCGGCCGACCGATGGCGCTGGTCACGCCGGCGTGGCTGACGCCGGTGCCGTCCTTGCGCGGCCCGACGGGCGCGCTGGCGGCCGCGACGGTGCCGACGACGTTGTCGGGCGCCGCGACGCCGCGGCCGCCGACGATCGCGGCGAGCTCGCGGCGCGGCGTGTGGATCGGTGGCGGAGTGGTCGCGATCGCGCTCGGCGCGGGCGCGGCGTGGTTCGCGGGGCGCGGCGCGAGCGCGCCGGCGACGAACGCGAGCGCGCCGGCGACGAACGCGGCCGCGCCGATTCCGAGCACGCCCGCGCCGGTGACGACACCATCGCCACCTCTCCCCGTGCCCGTGCCCGTGCCCGTGCCCGTGCCCGAAACCGCGGCAGCAACCGGGTCCGGATCCGGGGCCGTTGCCGGATCCGGATCCGGGTCCGGATCCGGGGCAGTCGCAGGGTCAGGGTCTGTTGCCGGATCAGCGCCAGCCACAGGGTCAGCGCCCGCGCCAGCCACCGCCTCCGCGAAGCCCGCCTCGCCGCCGCATTCGTCGCATCGCCCGCACCCTCGCCCTTCGCCTCGCCCGTCCCCTTCGACCCCGCCTCCCCTCCAGCCCGCGCTGCCCCCGGAGCTCTGACCATGCGCCACCTCCTCTTCACCGCCGCGCTCGCCGCGCTGGCCACCGCCGCGCTCGCGCCGACCACCGCGCGCGCCGACGACGGCCCCAGCTCCTCCGATCACCGGCAGGCCAACGCGCTCTACAAGGAGGGCGTCCGGCTCTACAACAAGGCCGAGTACGCCAGCGCGCTCGATCTCTTCGAGAACGCGTACCACCGCTATCCCGATCCGCGGATCCTCTTCAGCATCGCGACCTCGCTGCGGCAGATGGGCCGCACCGTCGACGCGGCCAACGCCTACCAGCGGTTCGTCGACGATCCGGGCGCCGAGCCGGCGCTGGTCGCCGACACCCAGACCGTGCTCAAGGTGCTCGACGCGACCGTCGGGCGCATCGATCTCGCGTTCGACGGCCCCGCCGGCGAGATCCAGGTCGAGGACGGCGTGTGGCTGCCGGAGGGCACCGCGCACGTCCGCGTCCTGCCCGGCAGCTTCATCGTGCGCGCGCGCCGCGACGGCTTCACGGGCGAGACCACCGGCCGCGTCGCCGCGGGCGCCGCGATCACCGTGACGCTCACCTGGACCGCGAAGCCTGTCGAGCCCGTGGCCCGGCCAAAGACCACCACGACCACCCCGACCACCACGACCGCCTCCGCCGCGCCGTCGACGGCCAGCGCGCTCACGCCGCCCGCGCCCGTGCGCACCGCGCCGCCCGCGCCCTCGCATCGCCGCACGTTCGCGCTCGCCAGCGGCGGCGCCGGCCTCGCGCTCGCCGCCGGCGCGATCGTCCTCGAGCTCGGCGCGCGCAGCCGGATCGCCGACGCCGAGGCGGCATGTCCCCAGCTCCGCTGCGCCGAGCCCGCCCACGGCCAGGCCCAGGCGCTGCTCGACGCCGCCCAGGGCCGCCGCACCACCGCGCTCGTCCTCGGCGGCCTCGCCACCGTCGGCGTCGCCGCCGGCGCCGCGCTGTGGCTCACCGGCCGCGCGCCCGACAGCGCGCTGCGGGTCGCGCCGACCACCGGCGATCACAGCGTCGGCCTCACCATCCTCGGCCGGTTCTAGGCCGCCCTCCCCACGCTCCCGGAGCCGCCGATGAAGCTCTCGATCCCCGCGCTCGCGCTCGCGCTCGCCGCGTGCACCGTTCCCACCGCCGAGCTCGCGCCCGTCGACGGCGCCGTCGACGGCGCCACCCTCGACGCCGCGGCTGCGGACGCCGCGCTCGACGCCGGCCCCGACGCCGCGCCCGACGCGATGCTCGATCCCGCGATGCTGACCGCGACCCCGGCTGGCGGCGCGAGCTTCGGCAACGTGGTCGTGCAGGCGACCAGCAGCGAGTCGTCGTACACCGTCACCAACGACGGCGATCTCGCGAGCGGCGCGCTCGCGCTCACCGTCGACGATCCCGCGCTCGGCTTCGCGGTCACCAGCGACACCTGCGGGGGCCAGCCGCTCGCGGGTCACGCGTCGTGCACGTTCGCGATCACGTTCACGCCGCCCACCGCCGGGCCGGTCGCGACCACGCTCCACATCGCCGGCACGCCCGGCGGCGAGCTGACCCGCGCCCTCGCCGGCACCGGGCTCACCCGCGGCGCGGTCGACATCGTCGAAGCCAGCTACGACTTCGGCGACGTCGGCATCGACGCCGGCGCCCTGCGCCACACCTTCGACGTCACCAACACCGGCCAGGTCACGATCACCGCGCCGGTCCCGACGATCGGCGGCGGCGACGGCTTCTTCGTCGACGGCACGACCTGCACCCAGATGCTGGCGCCGGCCGCGCACTGCGCGGTCACGATCCGCTTCGATCCCGCGAGCGTCGGCGCCAAGCCGGGCTCGCTCACGATCACCTCGGGCACCGGCGGCTCCGACGCCGCGGTGCTCGGCGGCACCGGCATCGCCCACGTCCACGTCGCGTCGACCGGCACCGGCGTGGGCGTGATCCAGTCCAACCAGCCCGGCCTCGACTGCGGCAGCGATTGCGACGAGGACTTCGCGTCGTCGCCGGTCACGCTGCGCGCCACACCGGCGCTGGGCTCGACCTTCGCCGGCTGGACCGGTGACTGCATCGGCCTCGGCAGCTGCACGCTCGATCTCACCGGCGGCAAGGCGGTCGGCGCGGTGTTCACCGCGATCACCCAGGCGCTCGGCGTCACCCGCGCCGGCACCGGCGCCGGCGCGATCGCGTCGACGCCCGCCGGCATCGCCTGCCCCGGCGCGTGCGCCGCGCCGTTCCCGTACGGCGCCACCGTGACCCTGGTCGCCACGCCGACCGCCGGCTCGACCTTCGCCGGCTGGTCGGGCGACTGCGTCGCCGATCCGTGCGTCGTGACGATGGACCAGGCCCGCGACGTGACCGCGACCTTCGACGCGATCACGCCGACGCTCACCGTCGCGCTCGCCGGCAGCGGCACCGGCGCGATCGCCGGCCCGGGCATCGACTGCGGCGGCGATTGCAGCGAGATCTACGCCTACAACACCAGCGTCACGCTCACCGCGACCGCGGCCGCCGGCAACACGTTCGTCGGCTGGTCGGGCGCCTGCAACGGCGTCGGCGCGTGCACGATCGCGATGAGCCAGGCGCGCAGCGTCACGGCCACGTTCGACAAGCTCACGCCCACGCTCACCGTCGCGATCAGCGGCGGCGCGACCGGCGCGGTCACCTCCGATCCCGCAGGCATCGCCTGCCCCGGCGACTGCAGCGAGGCCTACGACTACGCCACGATCGTCACGCTCACGCCGAGCGCGGCGCCCGGCGTGGTCTTCACCGGCTGGAGCGGCGCGTGTACCGGCAGCGGCGCGTGCATGATCCCGATGACGTTCGCGCGCAACGTGGTCGCGACCTTCGAGCCGTTCCACCCGCTGCTCACGGTCAGCAAGCCGGGCAGCGGCACCGGCACCGTCACCGGCCCGGGCATCGCGTGCGGCACCGACTGCACCGAGGCCACCACCTACGGCGCGTCGATCACCCTCGCCGCCGCCGCCGCCCCCGACTCGACCTTCACCGGCTGGTCGGGCGCGTGCACCGGCACCGGGACCTGCACGATCACGATGGATCAGACGCAGACCGCGATCGCCACCTTCGATCGCCTCACGCCCGAGCTCGCGGTCGCGCTCGCCGGCAGCGGCGCCGGCACGGTGGCGTCGAGCCCCGCCGGCATCGACTGCGGCACCCACTGCACCCAGAGCTTCGCGTTCGGCACGTCGGTCATGCTCACCGCCTCGGCCACGAACGGCTCGACCTTCGCCGGCTGGTCGGGCGCGTGCACCGGCACCAGCGCGTCCTGCACGGTGCTCATCGACCGCGCGCGCGCCGTGACCGCGACCTTCGATGCGGTCACGCCGCCGCTCACCGTCGCGATCACCGGCAGCGGCCGCGTCACCGCGAGCGCCGGCGGCATCGACTGCCCGGGCACCTGCGCCGCGGCGATGGCGTACGGCGCGACCGTCACGCTGTCGGCCGCCGCGAACGTCGGCTCGACCTTCGCGGGCTGGTCGGGCGCGTGCACCGGCAGCGGCGCCTGCACCGTCACGATGACCCAGGCCCGCGACGTCGGCGCGACCTTCACCGTCGACAGCTACCCGGTCACCGTCACCACGGTCGGCAACGGCGCGGTCGCGCTCGCGCCCGGCGGCACGGCGTGCGGCAGCGGCTGCCGGTCGTTCCCGTACGGCACGGTCGTCACGCTCACCGCCACCGCCGACGTCGGCGCGACCTTCGCGGGCTGGTCCGGCACCGGCGCCGGCACCTGCGCCGGCAAGACCACCGCGTGCACGATCGTCGTCGACCAGGCGCGGGCGATCACCGCGACCTTCACGATCAACCAGTACGACCTCACGCTATCGGTCCCCGGCGGCGGCGGCACCCTCTCGCCGTCGCCCGCGGGCGCGGCGTGCGGCGCGGGCTGCGCGCGCTTCGCGTACAACACCGCGGTCACCCTGACCGCCTCGCCCGCCCCCGGCCGATCGTTCGGCACCTGGGGCGGCAGCGGCGCGGGCGCGTGCGCGGGCTCGACCGGCCCGATCTGCACGGTGACCATGGATCAGGCGCGCGCGGTCAGCGCGACCTTCACGGTCAACAGCTATGACCTGACGCTGGTCAAGACCGGCAGCGGCAGCGGCGGTGTCGCGACCAACCCGGGTGGCGCGTCATGCGGCGCGGGCTGCAGCACCTATCCGTACGGCACGATGGTGACCCTGACCGCGACCGCGAGCCCGGGCTCGACCTTCGCCGGCTGGTCGGGCTCGGGCGCGGGCAGCTGCGCGGGCACCAGCACCGCGACCTGCGCGGTCGTCATCGATCAGGCGCGCACGGTGATCGCGACCTTCACCCTCGACAGCGAGCCCTTGACGCTCACCACCGTCGGGCAAGGCGCGATCGCGCCGTCGGTCGGCGGCACCGCGTGTGGCGCGGGCTGCAGCAGCTATCCGTACGGCACCGCGCTCACGCTGACCGCGACCGCGGCGCCCGGGTGGACCTTCACCGGCTGGTCGGGCACGGGCGCGGGCACCTGCGCCGGCACGACCACCGCGTGCGCGGTCACGATGGACCAGGCGCGCGCGATCACCGCGACCTTCACGATCAACCAGTACCCGCTCACGATCTCGATCACCGGCAGCGGCACCGTCGGCCAGAGCGCCGGCGCCGCCGGCACCGCCTGCGGCGCGGGTTGCACCCAGTACCCGTACCAGACCGCGGTCACGCTCACGGCGAACCCCGGCGTCGGCGCGAGCTTCGCCGGCTGGGGCGGCGCGTGCTCCGGCAGCGCCGCGTGCACGGTCACGATGGATCAGGCGCGTACCGTGACCGCGACGTTCACGGTCGTGCAGGTCGCGCTGACCACGACCGTCACCGGCTCCGGCGTGATCACGCAGAGCGCGGGCGCCGCGGGCGCGCCGTGCGGCACCAACTGCACCAGCTATCCATTCGGCACCCAGGTCACGCTCGGCACCACCGCCACGGTCGGGTGGACGTTCACCGGGTGGGGCGGTGCGTGCGCCGGCAGCGGCGCGTGCGCGGTCACGATGGATCAGGCGCGCACCGTGACCGCGACCTTCACGCTCAACACGTACCCGCTCACCGTCACGATCGGATCGTCGAGCGGCGGCAGCGGCACGGTCGCGCCCAGCCCCGCTGGCACCAGCTGCGGCACCAGCTGCTGGACCTACAGCCACGGGCAGCAGGTCTCGCTCACCCCGACCGCGGCGGTCGGGTCCGCGTTCGTCGGCTGGGGCGGCGCGTGCACCGGCGCCGGCGCGTGCACGGTCACGATGGATCAGGTGCGCACCGTGACCGCGACCTTCCTCGGACCGCAGGTCCTCACCGTGCAGAAGCTCGGCAACGGCGCCGGGACGGTCGCGTCGTCGCCGGCGGGGATCAGCTGCGGCGCCAGCTGCAGCGCGAGCTTCGGCGCGAACAGCACGGTGAACCTGACGGCGAGCCCGAGCGCGACCACGCTGTTCACCGGCTGGGGCGGTGCGTGCAGCGGCGCGTCGACGACGTGCACCGTCACGATGGACCAGGCGCGCAGCGTGACCGCGACCTTCACCGCCGCGCGGATCACGATGTCGATCGCCGGCACCGGCAGCGGCGCGGTCGCCTCGAACCCGACCGGCCTCAGCTGCACCACCAGCTGCACGGCCGACTTCACCGCGGGCCAGACGGTGGTCCTGACCGCGACCGCCGCGCCCGGCTCGACCTTCGCCGGGTGGACCGGCGCATGCACCGGCACCGGCGCGTGCACGCTGGTCATGGATCAACCGCGCGCGGTGACCGCGAGCTTCACGCTCAACAGCTACACGCTGACGCTCGCGAAGGCCGGCGACGGCACCGGCACCATCGCGACCACCAACCTGCCCGGCAACATCAGCTGCGGCGCGGCCTGCACGGTGTCGGTGCCCTACGGCACCGTCGTCAACCTCGCGCAGTCGGCCGGCGCTGGCGCGCAGTTCACCAGCTGGGACAGCGGTTGCGGCTCCAACGTGGGCTGCATGGTCACGATCACGGGCCCGACGACGGTCACCGCGACGTTCGTGCGCTCGACCTACGATCTGACGATCGATCGCGCCGCGGTCGCGGTGAAGTGGATCTCCGGCACCGGCATCAACTGCGGCGTCGGCTCGACCCACGCGGACTGCGCCGAGACCTACCCGCGCGACACGGTCGTCACGCTGACCGCCGGGGTCACGGTCTTCAACGGCTGCGCGACCCACGCCGACATCTGGACCGGCTGCGAGCAGGATCCGAACAACCCGAGCACGTGCACGGTGACCATGACCGCGGACACCGCGGTGTCGCTCACCTACACCTCCGAGTGTCCGTGATCGCCGTCGCGCGCGGCGCCCTCTTGTAGCGATCCCACCGCGATGCTCCAATACCCGACGGTGTCGGAGAGCTCCACCATCACCAGCGTCTCGATGGGACGCGGGACCAACGCCGAGGCTCCGATGCCCGTGCCCCAGCTCGTGCTCTCCATGCGCTGCGACCAGCCGACCGCGGCGCCGTCGCGCCACCGGCTCGATGGCCTCGACGAGGTCCGGTTCGGGCGCGGCCCGGCGCTCGTCGAGCGCGACGTCCGCGCGCGCCGCCTGACGATCCGCCTGCCCGATCCGCGCATGTCGTCGGATCACGGCCGGCTGGTGCGCGAGGGCGACACCTGGGTGCTCGACGATCCGGCGTCGAAGAACGGCTGCGTGTGGAACGGCACGCTGACCCGGCGCGAGCTGCTCGGCGACGGCGACGTGCTCGAGCTCGGCCACACGTTCTTCCTCATGCGGGTCGCGTCACCCGCGCCCGGCGCGCCGGATCTCGACGCCCTGGCGCTGGCCCCGGCGGCGCCCGAGCTCGTCACGTTCGCGGGCGGGCTCGCCGAGTCCTACGCGCGGCTGGCCCGGGTCGGCCCGACCGACGTGCCGGTGCTGATCGTCGGCGAGACCGGCACCGGCAAGGAGCTGGTCGCGCGCGCGGTGCACACGCTGTCCGGGCGGCGCGGCCCGTTCGTCGCGGTCAACTGCGGCGCGTTGCCCGAGACCCTGGTCGAGGCCGAGCTGTTCGGCGCGCGCAAGGGCGCGTTCTCGGGCGCGACCGGCGATCGCCCGGGTCTGGTCCGCGGCGCCGACGGCGGCACGCTGTTCCTCGACGAGATCGCCGAGCTGCGCGCGAGCTCGCAGGCCGCGTTCCTGCGGGTCCTGCAGGAGCACGAGGTGCTGCCGCTGGGCGAGACCCGCGCGATCAAGGTCGACGTGCGGTTCTGCGCGGCGACCCATCGTCACCTCGACGACATGGTCAAGGCCGGCGGCTTCCGCGACGACCTCTACGCCCGGCTCTACGGCTACACGATCGAGCTGCCGCCGCTGCGCGCGCGGCGCGAGGACCTCGGCCTGCTCGTCCGCGCGCTCCTGCTGCGCCGGCCGGGCGGCGAGCGCGCGACCTTCACGCCCGCGGCAGTCCGGCTCCTGTTCGCGCACGACTGGCCGCACAACGTGCGCGAGCTCGAGAAGACGCTCGCGGCCGCGGTCGCGCTCGCCGACGGCCGCGCGATCGACGTCGGCGATCTCGGCGATCTGGCGCGCCGGGTGGCGACCGCGCGCCCGGTCGCGACGACCGCGCCGCTCACCGGCGACGACGCGCTGCGCGCCCGGCTGCGCGCACTGCTCGAGACCCACCAGGGCAACATCGCCGCGGTCGCGCGGGCGATCGGCAAGGATCGGATGCAGATCCACCGCTGGGCGCGGCGGCTCGCGATCGATCTCGACGCGTACCGGCGCTGACGATCCGGACCTGGGCGCGGCGCCTCAGTTCCCGATCGTCTTCTCCCAGCCCGCGAGTTCGGCGCGCGCGTCGGCGGCGTCGTCGCCGGTGTCGGCGAGGATCGCGTGCGCCTCGGCGGCGACGGCGCGGGCCTCGGCCTTGCGGCCGAGCTGCCACAGCGCCTGGGACAGCGCGGTGCGGTACATGCCGCGATCGCCGGGCGGCGCGTCGGCGAGGCCGCGCAAGGATCGCGTGAGCTCGGCGACCGCGCGGGTCGCGTCGCCGGTGTCGAGCAGCGCGCGGCCGAGCTCGGCGCGCGAGTACGCCGCGTCGTAGCCGTCGGGGCCGAGCCGCGCGACCTGGACCGCGAGCGCGGCCTCGAGCTCGGGCAGCGCCTCCTTCGATCGTCCGAGCTGCTCGAACAGCCCGCCCAGCGCCGAGCGCGCCTCGGCGACGTCGGTCGAGCTCGGATCGCGGCGCGCCGCGCGGGTCGCGGCCTCGCGGTAGCGCGCGATGGCCTCGTCGAAGTCCTTGTCGTGCGCCGCGTAGCGACCGAGGTCCTGGATCATCGCGACCACGACCGGCTCGCTGGGCCCGAGGTTGACCTCGGCGTCGCGCAGGGTCGCGAGGATCTCGGCGCGTGCCTCCGCGACCTGCCCGACCGCCTCCTCCATGTTGGCGAGGTTGCGGCGCGAGGAGATCGCGTCGAGCGAGGTCGGCGGCAGCACCCGCGCCTCGATCGCGCGGGCGCGGCGCTGCATCGCCAGCGCGTCCGCCGCGTGGCCGCGGCGATACGTGATCGCCGCGAGGTTGCCGAGCGCGCGCGCGATGTCGGGGTGCTCGTCGGTGCCGTACTCGGCGCGCATGCGCTCGACGACCTCCTCGAACACCGCGCTGGCCTCCGCGAGCTGATCCGCGTCCCCGAGCACCACGCCGACGTTGTAGATCGCGCGATCGAGGCTGTCGGGATCGCGCGCCTCGGCCAGCGCGCGGGCCTGCCGCGCGAGCGCGATCGCCTCGGGGAAGCGCTCGCGGCTGAGCGCGAGGTGGCTCTGCGAGATCAGCACGCGGATCTGCAGCTTCGGATCGCCGGTGCGCTCGGCGACCGCGAGCGCCTCGTCGGCGAGCGCCGCGGCGCGGGCCCAGTCCGTGCCGTGGTCGGCCTCGATGCGCGCCAGCTCGGCGAGCGCGCGGCCGCGCCCGACGTCGTCGTGGGCGCGATCGGCGGTGGTCGCGGCCAGGCGGAGCAGCGCGTCGGCAGCCGCCACGTCGGTGCGATCGACCAGCAGCTGGGCCCAGCGCAGGAGCGCGTCGACCGCGATCGGGCCGTAGCCGGTGGCGATCGCGCGGCTCGCGAGCGGCGGCACGCGCCCCATCAGCTGCGCGTACTGACCGCGGGCGTCGACGACGCCGAGCTCGTCGAGCGCGTCCTCGACCGCGAGGATCTCGGCGCGGCGCACGGGATCGGCCGGCAGCGCGACCAGATCGCCGAGCCGCGCGACATCGGCGCAGTCCTCGACACGGCCCAGCCCGCCGAGCGCCTGCGGCGCGTGCGCGACCAGCGCGGCGTCGGCGTTGCCGAACGCGGCGACCACGGTGCGGAGCTCGGCGACGCGCCGATCGAGGCAGTCCATGCGCCGCACCATCACGGCCTCGGGCTGCGCGCGGGTCACGCGGGTCGCGCGGCACGCCCCGATCCGCATCGCGCCGATGTCCGCGGCCTGGGCGTCGAGCGCCTGCGCGGTGGTGCGCCAGCTCGCGGCCGCGTACGGCAGCCCGGTGGCCGCGAACGCGCGCGCGCCGGCGGCCTTCGCGTCGACCGACCAGATCGCCCGCACCGGGGCGTCGACGTCGGCGCAGGTCTCGTCGACGACCGCGCCCGGCAGCAGCAGCGCGACCGTCGCGGTCGTGATCGCCGCGCCCGCGACCGCGGCCGCGACCGCCACCTGGTGCCGGCGCAGCCAGCGCCAGACCCGGGTGCGCACCCGGTAGCGATGCGCCGCGACCAGCTTGCCGGTCTGGTAGCGATGCAGATCGTCGGCGCGCTCGCGCGCGGTCGGGTAGCGCGCCGCGGGATCGCGGGCCATCGCGTGCTGCACGATCGCGGCGAGATCGCGCGGCACGCGGTCCTCGCGCGACGTGATCGGCGGCGGCGCGCCGGCGATCACCTGCGCGAGCGTGGCCTCGGAGGTCGCGCGCCCGTAGGGCACCTCGCCCGTGAGCACGTGGTAGAGCATCGCACCGAGCGCGTAGACGTCGGCGCGCGCGTCGACCGCGCCGCCGGTCGCCTGCTCGGGCGCCATGTACGCCGGCGTGCCCACGATCGCGCCGTGGCCGGTGAGCTCGGCGGTCGCGCCGGCGCCGGCGCCCAGGAGCGTGTCGTCGGGCGTGCCCAGGATCTTGCCGAGGCCCCAGTCGATCACCGCGACCTCGCCGAACGCGCCGACCAGCACGTTGCCCGGCTTGAGATCGCGGTGGATGACCTGCTGGCCGTGGGCGTAGGCCATCGCGTCGGCGACCGCGGTCACCGCGCCGAGCAGGCCGAGCCGGGCCTCGAAGGTCGACGCGCCCTTGATGCGCGCGGCGAGGGTCTCGCCGCCGACCAGCTTCATCGTGTAGTACGGCGCGCCAGCCGCGTCGTAGCCCGCGTCGTGGATCGGCACGATCGAGGGATGCTCGAGCCGCGCCAGCACCAGCGCCTCGCGCGCGAGCCGCTCGTCGCCGTCGGTCGAGAGCGGTCGCTTGAGCGCGACCTTGCGGCCGAGCTTGCGATCATGGGCGATCGCGATCGTGCCGCCGCCGCCGCGCGCCAGCTCGGCGACCAGCGCGTAGCGCCCGGCCTCCGACCAGTCGGGGTTGAACGCCGCCGGCCCGGCGCTCTCGGGCGCGGCGAGGCTCACGGTGGCCGGCGCGACGACCGCGCCCGGCGCGCTGCGATCGCCGCGCAGCACCACGGTCGGCGTCGCGGCGTCGGTCGCGCCGCGCGGTACTCCCATGGCCGTATCGTGCCTACCGCAGGGGGCTTGCGCAACTCGCGCCGACGTCGACGCCCCGGCGGCGCGAGTCGCGCCGCACCGGCCCACAGCCCCGCGAGATCACATCGCGGCGACGGTGGCGCGCGAGCTGCACTTCTCGCCGCGATGCCCCCTGCCAAGCCTCGCGCCATCGCCCGCCGCCTGCGTCTTCTGGTCGCGGCGCTCACGCTCGCCACCGCGACGACATCGGGGTGCGCACCCGCGCGCTACGCCGGGTTCATCGGCGCCGGCGCGATCGTCGGCGGCGGTGCCGGCTACGGCCAGAGCGGCAGCGACAACCGCGCGCGCGATGCCACCACCGCCGTCTTCGGGGGCGTCGCGCTCGAGCTGTCGCCGGAGCCGCCGTGCTCGTGAGCACGCGTCCCGCCATGCGCGCGCGGCTCGCGCTCGTCGCCGCGCTGGCGCTGGTGCCGTCGTGCAAGCTCGCCGGCGCGGGTGCGTACCTCGGCGGCGCGGCGCTCGTCGGCGCCGGGCTGGGCTACGCGCACAGCGCGCCCGACACCCGCGATCACGAGGTGCAGCGCGGCGCCGAGATCGGGCTCGCGACCGCGCTCGGGGCGGCGGCCGCCGCAGCCGCCGGCGCCTGGCTCGGCATGCGGATCGGCGAGGCCTGGGGCGGGGGCTTCCGGTGAGCCGCGCCCGGATACGCGTCAGCGCGCTCGCGCTGCTCGCGCTCGCCGGCTGTGCGCGCACCTTCGCGAGCAGCGTCGCGATGGCCGGCTCGGTCGGCGGCGCGGCCGGCGGCGGCATCGGCGCGCTGATCGCACCCGACGGCGCGCGCGGCCAGCACGCCGCGGTCGCGGCCGCCACCACCGCGGCCGGCGCCGCGCTGGTCTGGACCGGCATCCTGGTGATGAGCGGCGCCCGCTTCACCGAGGGCCCCGACGCCGACGACGCCTGGGCCGGCGCGTTCACCGGCGTGCCCGGCTACCTGGTCGCGACCGACATCCTCGACGATCACGCCACCGCCGCCCGGCGCGCCACCGCGTTCGGCGACGCGGCGACCGTCGTCCAGAGCGACCTGTTCGCGGGCCTCCCGCCGCACCAGTTCCTGGTCGTGGTCGCGCGCTACAAGCACCGCGGCCGGGCGGCGGCTCGCGCGCGCGAGCTCCGCGGCGCCCACCCGGACGTGCGCGTGGTCGATGGCCGCGCCGCGCGCGCCGCGCGATCGCGCCGCCGCTTCGTGCCGGTGCGCGCCGCGATGCGCTGGAGCGGCGATCCGCGGATCCACATCCGGACGCCGGACGGCGAGTTCGACACCCGCGTCGACGATCGCGCGGGCGTCAGCTTCTGGGTCGCGCAGGACGGACCGATCGCGATCACCGTCGCGCCGCGCGCCGACGATCCCGCCGCCGACGATCCGCGCGCGTGCCGCATCGCCGCGCCCTATCACCGCGAGGTCGCCACCGCCCAGGACGCGATCGACCTCACCCCCGATGGCTGCGCGCCCGACGGGCGCGTCGACGGCGCGCCCGGGTTCCTGGTCATCAGCGGCGTGTTCGACCGCTACGCCGACGCGCTGCGATCGCGCGACCGGATCGGCGGCGAGAGCACCGCGACGGTGCTCGCGAGCGATCGCTTCGCCGGCACCACGCCCGGGCACTTCCTGGTCGTCATCGGTCGCCACGATCGCGCCGCCGACGCCGAGCAACAGGCCGCGGGCTGGCGCCCCAACGTGCCCACGACCTTCGTCCAGGACTCCGGCGCGCTGCGCGGTCCGCTGCGCCGCCTGGTGCGGATCCGCGCGGCGATCACCGCGCGGGTGACCGGGCCGGTCCACGTCACCACGCCCGACACGCCCGACGGGGCGCTCGACACGCCGCGGCCGCCGTCCGG
>JAIOQA010000280.1 GCA_021413675.1 Deltaproteobacteria bacterium
CAGGCGCGGTGGCCGCGCCGTCCGCCGGAGCCTCGGGCGCACCGGCGGCGGGCGCCGGGGTGGGCTGCGCCTGCGCGGTACCAGCGCAGAAGGCGGCGAACAGGATGGATGACAGAATCGTCGTGGTCTGGCTTCGCTTCAGCATCTTCTTGACGCCACTCTCGTCGCTGTATGTGGCGGCTGGGTGACACGAGGGTGACCTCGTGTTGCGGCCTTTCGTCACTGCAGATCGGGCGAGATCCGGCGCAGCTGCCGCGTCGACACCATCCGGTGGCCCCAGCTTGGATCGCCTGTGTATCGCGCATGTGGCAGGAATCGCTCGGGTGTTGTCGCGGTCCGGGAGGTCGAGTGATTGCCCGTCGAAATCCCGCGACGGGGTAGATCCGCTCCGGGGCGCGGTGCGTTCTCCCACTTCCATGAGCATCGGTTTCGGTGACCACGAGGGATTTCATCGCGCCGCGATCGCCATGACGGTCGCCGGTGCGGCCGCGGGCGCCGGCGCCCAGGTCGTGGGCCTGTCGCCCATCATCGCCGGCGGCCTCGGCGCCATGGCCGGCGCGCTGTGGGCCGAGCGACCGCAGCGCGGCGCCCTGATGGCAGCGCGGATCGCGATGACCGCCGCCGGGCTCGGCATCGCGCTCGCGTTCCGCCCCGCGCTGCAGCTGTGGATGGTCGCGGTCGTGATCGCCTCGGCGCTGGCGCTCGGCCGCGGCGCGAAGGCCTGGCTCCTGGCCTCGGCGGTCGGCGTGATCGCGATCGCCGCTGGCGGGTTCGCCGCGATGCGCATCGCCGGCGCCGCCGAGACCGCGTCGTGGCCGGGCTGGATCACGATGGCGGTCGCGGGCGCCGCGATGGGCCTGACCTCGGTCGTCGCGCTGGTCCCGACCCGCGTCGCGGTCGAGCGCGATCCGGTGCTCGCGGCCATGCGCGCGCTGCCCGCCACCGTCGACGCCGAGATCGCCGACCTCGCGCGCCAGGGCGCGCGGGTCTGGCACGAGGTCAAGCAGCGCGTGCCGGCGACCGACGGCGGCCGCGCGCTGGTGAAGGATGGCGTGCTGCGCCTGGTCGAGGTCGCGAAACGCTCCGAGCGCATCCCCACCGATCTGGCGGCGTCGACCGCCAAGGTCAGCGCGCGCATCGACGAGCTCGACGCGCGGATCGCGGCGGCGACCGACGAGATCGCCCGCACCCAGTACGGCGAGGCCCGCGGCGCCCTCGACGATCAGCGCCGCTACCTCGCCGGCATCGGCACCGCGCGCGAGCGCATGGTCGCGCGCATGCACAACTACCTCGCGGCGCTCGAGAAGTTCCGCCTCGCGGTGGTCAGCCTCGAGACCGCCGCGACCGCCCGGGCAGCCGCCGACGCGCGGCCGGCGCTGACCGCGGTCGCCGAGATCGGCGCCGACCTCGAGAGCTGCGGCCAGGCGCTGGCCGAGCTCGAGGCGCCCGCTGCGCTCACGGCCTGATCTGACTCGCGCGTCGACGATGGTTTGCCAGCGCACGGATGCACGAACGCAGGTTCGATCGATCCGCGCCCGACGCTCCTGAGGAGACCGAAGGTCGCCGGCTCCGGTGTAACCGCGGCCGGGGCATCGCGCACTTTCTGATACGCTCGCTGCGTCACCAGGAGGCTGCCGTGCTGCATCGCAGGTTTCGATCGATCCTCGCCGCCGCGCTCGCCCTCGGGCTCGCGGCTTCCGCTGTCCCGGCGTCGGCCGGCAACGACGCCGGCGCGCTCTATCGCCAGGGCATGGCGTACAAGACCCAGGGCAAGGACGACCAGGCCATCGCCGCGTTCGAGCAGGCGGTCGCCGCCGATCCGAAGCACGGCATGGCCTGGGGCTCCCTCGGCCATCTCTACAAGAAGAAGAAGGATTTCACCAAGGCGATCGCCGCCTACGAGAAGGCCGCGGAGCTCATGCCCAAGGAGGGCGTGATCTGGGCCAACCTCGGCATGGCCTACTACCGCGAGAAGCGCGTCGACGACGCGCTCACCGCGCTCGAGAAGGCGTGCAAGCTGCTGCCGAAGGACGCCGAGATCCGCGCCAACCTCGGCACGATCAAGCGCCAGAAGGGCGACACGCCCGGCGCGATCGCGCAGCTCGAGATCGCGGTCAAGCTCGCGCCCGGCGAGGCGACGTACCAGTCGAACCTCGGCGTCGCGTACCGCACCGCCAACCGCCTCGACGACGCGATCGGCGCGTTCCAGAAGGCGATCGCGATCGCGCCCAACGAGGCCGACTACCACTTCAACCTGGCGGTCGTGTACCGGCGCCAGGAAGAGGTCGACAAGGCCGTGCCCGAGTACGAGAAGGCCGTGGCGCTGGCGCCCGACAAGGCCGACGCCTGGTACGACCTCGGCTACATGTACAAGCTCAACCACGACCAGGACAAGGCGATCGAGGCGTTCAACACGTACCTCGAGCTGACCAAGGGCAAGGACAAGGAAGCCGATGGCCGGGTCGAGCAGGAGATCCAGTCGATGGGCGGCACGCCGGTGACCGCGCCCAAGCCCGACGCCAAGCCCAAGCCGAAGCCCAAGCACAAGTAGCGGGCTGTCCGGGTTCCGGACGGCTGCGGGCGGTCCGGGTTCCGGACGGCTGCGAGCGGTCCCGACTACAGCGCGGCGATCGCCGCGGACAGCCGGTCGACGGCGACCAGCTCGAGGCCCTTGGCCACGCCGGGCGCGAGCTGCGATCGATTCTGGGTCGGCATGATGACCCGGGCGAAGCCGAGCTTGCGCGCCTCGGCGAGCCGGGCCTCGACCATCGCGACCGCGCGGATCTCGCCGGCCAGGCCGACCTCGCCGAACACCGCGGTGCGCGCGTCGACCGCGCGGCCGCGCGCCGACGACGCGATCGCGCACGCGATGCCGAGATCGACCGCGGGCTCGGTCAGGCGCAGCCCGCCGGCGACGTTGACGAAGACGTCGGAGCCGAGCACGTCGCAGCCGGCGCGCTGGGCCAGCACCGCCAGCAAGAGCGCGACGCGGTTGCTGTCCACGCCGGCGGCGGTGCGGCGCCCGAACCCCGCGGCGGCCGGCGCGACCAACGCCTGGACCTCGACCAGGAGCGGCCGGGTGCCGTCGGCCGACGCGACGACGATCGAGCCGGGCGCGCCCTCGGGCCGCTCGGCGAGCAAGAGCGCCGACGGGTTCGGGACCTCGACCAGGCCCTGGCCGCGCATCTCGAACACGCCGATCTCCTGCGTCGAGCCGAAGCGGTTCTTGCGCGCGCGCACGATCCGGTAGGCGCTACCGCCCTCGGCCTCGATCTCGAGCACGGCGTCGACCAGGTGCTCGAGGGTCTTGGGCCCGGCCAGCGCGCCGTCCTTGGTGACGTGGCCGACCAGCACCGTCGGGATCGCGGTGCTCTTGGCGAACGCGCACAGCCGGCCGGCGCACTCGCGGACCTGCGCGAGCGAGCCCGGGATCGACTCGAGCGACGCGGTGTACATCGTCTGGATCGAGTCGACCGCGAGCACCGACGGCCGCGCGGCGCGGGCGTGGGCGATCACGCGATCGACGTCGGTCTCGGCGACCACCGAGATGCGATCGGTGGCGGCGCCGATCCGGCGCGCGCGCATCGCGGTCTGCGCGACCGACTCCTCACCGGTCGCGTACAGCACCGAGGTGGCCCGGCGCGCGAGACCCGCGAGCATCTGCAGCAGCAGGGTCGACTTGCCGATGCCGGGCTCACCGCCGAGCAGCACCAGTGCGCCCGGCACCAGGCCGCCGCCGAGCACGCGATCGAGCTCGCCCAGGCCCGAGCCGAGCCGGGAGCTGCCGTCGAGCTCCGCGACCTCGGACAGCTTCACCGGGGCCTGGCCATCGGTGGAGCCCGCCGAGCTCACGCGCGGCGGCTCGGCGCGCTCGACCTCCTCGACGAAGGTGTTCCACTCGCCGCAGGCCGGGCAGCGGCCGAGCCACTTGGCCTCGTCGTGGCCGCAGCTCCCGCACTTGTAGACGGAGCGCGGCTTGCCGGCCTTGGCCTTGGCCATGCCTCAGAACTTCAGGACGAGGCGGCTCTGGATCGTGTGCGCGGTCGAGCCGTCACCGATGTTGCCGGTGCCGAACTCGTTCGCGTCGTTGTGGGCCATGGCCGACAGCGGGAACAGCACGCCGTACGACAGGCCGGCGTAGAACGCGCCCGACGAGTAGCCGAGGTCGCCGTCGAACTCGATGCCGTACATCGAGCCGTTGCCGGGCGTCGCGACCGAGCGGGCCGCGAAGCTGGTGATGTTGGCGGCGCGGAACAGGAACGACTTCGACAGCGCGTACTCGAGCTTGGGCTTCACGTAGATCGCGTTGGTCACCGAGCCGAGCAGCTCGCGGAACAGGATCAGGTCGACCTTGTAGTCCTTGTCGAAGATGAACTGCGACATGTTCGTGTCGGTCAGCTCCGGCAAGAGCCGCGCGTTGTTCACGTTGGTCACGCCGGGCACGGTGATCCACTTGCCGTCGGCGCCGCGGACCTGGCTGTCGTACTGATCGCCCGAGGCGTAGCCGGTCTCGACGCCGACCTTGAGCTTGCCGCCGAGCGCGCGATAGTTGAGCTTCGCGACGCCGCCGAACTGCCGGATGTCGACCGAGCCGGTCGGGCACTTGGGCTCGGTGTCCGCGCGGTCGGCGCAGAGATCGTCGATGTGCGCGACCGAGCCGAGCACCGCGACCGCCTCGGCCTCGAGCTCCCAGTTCTTCCAGCCGAGCTTGACCCACGGATCGAGGATGTACGTCTCGTAGGTGCGGCGGATGTAGGCGTCCGGGTCGGTCGTGCCGCCGACGGTGAAGCCGCTGGTGTCGTAGTCCCAGTCCTGCTTGCGCTGGCTGACGTACGCGCCGTAGTTGAGCGCGAGCGCGCCGCGATCGACCTCGTCCTTGAACTCGTTCGGCGTGTCGAGGCGCGACACCACGAGCGACCACTGGCTGACGTCGTCATTGTTGTCGAGGTTGAAGGCCTGGCCGCCCTGGCGCGCGGTGTCGCTGCCGAGCTGCGACGAGACCAGGCGAGTCACCGGCCAGTCGGTCGCGATCATCGCGCGCAGGCGCGTGCCCGGGATCAGCGCGGCGAAGCTGAGCCGATCGACCGTGTCGCCGTAGTCGGCGTCGAGGTCGTAGCTGCCGGTGAACGGATCCTCGCCGCCGGCGTTGTGCATCATGCCGGTGCCCCACGCGTCGGGCATGCGGCCGAACTTCAGGAGGCCGAGCGGGGTCGCGACCTCGCCCCAGGCGCGCTTGACCGCGATCGAGTCGTGGCCGTCGTTGACGCCGGCGACCGGCGGGCTCTGGCCGCCCGAGAACGCGCCGAGCGGCAGGTCGCCGGGGCTCGTGTTGCCGTTCAGGTACGTGCCGGTCGGCGTCGAGCCGAGCACGACGTTGTCGAGAACATCGACCTGCATGTGGACCGCGGTGGTCTCGTCGATGTTGATCGTCGGCTCGAGGCGGACGCGCATGTTGGCGGCCTTGAGGCTGCCGCTGCACGCGCCGCTGACCGTCGCGGTGCAGCCGAGCGGCCGCGCGAACGGCGCGCCGCCGAGCGCGGGATCGTCGAGGAACCCGAGGTTGAAGTTCTTGAACCAGTTGGTGCGGAACCGCAGGTAGCCGTCCATCGTCAGCAGCTGCAGGCGCTTGCGGTGGCTCTTCGCCGGCGGCAGCGTCGGCGCGGTCGGCAGGAGGCCGGGCGTCTTGGGCGCCGCCTCGGCGACACCGGCCGGCTTCTGTTCCTCGCCACCCGCGCCGCCACCGCCACCGGGGAACGGCGTCGGTGCGGGCTGAGCGTTGGCGACGTTGGCCAGTGCGGCCAGCGAGGCCACCGCGAGGGGGATTGCGCGTCCGAGGTTCATCGACAGCTCCAGGCGGCCCACGACAGGCTCAGTAAGACTCAGAAAAGACGAGGGAAATCAGAAAGGGCCGAAAGGCGGGCGGACTATATAGGGCGGCTTTGCCCAAGGTCAATTCGCCGGCGCCCTCGAAGCGCGGCGGTGTTCGCGGGAAGTTCGCGTCACGCACCTGGGGGAGGGTATGGTCCATGCGATGCCGTTGGACGACAGTGCGGGCAACCCCGTTGCCCGGCGCGTGGCCGAATCCGCGATGCAACCGAGCTGGATGAACGGCAGGTTCTGGATCGGCGGGTTGCTCGCCGCGCTCGCCGCGTGTGGTCCGGCGTTCCGCGCCGATGGCCCGGCGGCCCACGCCGACGGCCCGGTGCGCCGGCCGGTCGCGCGCACCACGGCGCAGGTGCGCGGCGTGCTCGTCGGCGAGATGTGCCCGACCGCGGCCGCCGGCCGCCCCGGGATCGCGCCGCTGTTCACCCACGATCTCGACTGGAGCGACGATCCCGACGAGGCCGCCGAGCCGCTGGCGCGCGGCGCCGCGTGCGTGGCGGCGCAGCACGGTTGTGGCCTCGCGATCGCGCCGGTCGTGCCCGGTCGCGATGCGTACAGCGAGCTGGCCGAGCTGCCCGCCGCGGTCACCGGCACGGTCTGCGTCGCGGGCGATGCGATCGCGGTCGACATCGACGGTGACGGCGCGGTCGAGACCTACGCGCTCGGGCAGTTCCTCGACCCCGTGCGCGCGCCGGCCGACGAGATCACCGCGTCGCCGGCCACCGTCGCGCCGTGCAAGGGCCGCTTCGCGTGGTTCGATGCCCGGGTCGACAGCGGCGCCGAGCCCGGCGCGGCGCCCGATCCGCGCTTCGCGATCTCGATCGACATCATCGGGGTCGTCGATCTCGACGGCGATGGCCGGCGCGAGCTGGTGGTCGCGTTTCGCTCGCCCGACCACCGCAGCCTGGTGGTCTACAGCGCGACCTCGACGCCGGCGCGGCTCGAGCGCGTCGGCGAGGCCGTGCCGTGGGATCCCGCGGGCAACTGACGCGCTGACCGTGTGATCGGGCGCCGCGCTAGCGCGGCAGGGTCGGGCAGGGCGGGCACGTTGCGGGCGCCGAGCCGCGCCCGAACATCAGCGCGCCCAGCACCATCCCGACGGTGAGCGCGGTCGCGACCAGCAGCGCCGGCAACACCCACGCGCGCGGCTGCGGCGCGGCCACCGGGGCGCCGACCGCCGGCGTGCGCAGCACCTCGCGCACCGCGCTCGGATCCTTGCGCGGCGCGCCCGGCGTCGTCGGCAGCTGCTCGAACCAGCGCTCGGCGTCGGCGGCGGCGGGAGACGGCGGCAGCGGCGCCGGCGTCGGCTCGATCGGCACCTTGTCGAGCCGCTGGGTCATCGCGGTCTCGCTCGTGGCATCGGCGCGGCGACCGGGCCGCGCCCCCACCAGCGGCGTCGCCGGGAGCCGCGGCGCCGACGGCAGGCGCGGCGCCGCCGGCGTGCGCGACCCCCTGGTCGGATCGGGTTTGGTCGGCGTGGCCGAGACGGAGTCCTGGGGATTGCGACGGCGGGGCATACAGCGGGTCGTACACGCGCCCACAGCGCGAGCTGGACGCACCATTATCGCGCGTCTCGAGGTCGCTCGTCATCCCCGTGGTGCGCATCACGACGGGGCAACCGGACCGCGGGCGTATGATGCTGGCCTATGACTTCGTTTCGCCTGCTCGTGAGGGGAGCGGCACTGGCGGTGATCGGGCTCGTGGGGTGCTCCGGGGAGACCGGCATCCTCCTGCGCGTCTCACGCGACAGCGCCACGCCCGCGGTCGTGCCCCGCCTCCACCTCGCGCTCGGCGTGCGCGCCGCCGACAACGTCGTCGTCGGCACCGCCACCGCGCCCGTCGACCTGCCGACCTACGTCGACGACGTCGTCGCGACCGAGACGATCGACACCAGCGGCCTCGATCTCGCGGCCGCGCCCTACGAGGTGCTGCTGTCGCCGTCGGCCGAGCTGCCGATCACCACCGGCCTCGAGATCGCGGCGCTCGGCCTCGACACCGCGACGCCGGCCAACGTCATCGGGTTCGGCGCGATCGGCCACGAGGTCCACTTCGTGCGCGGCGAGGTGCTGCAGTTCGACGTCGTGCTGGCGCCGGTCAGCGAACCCGCGGCGGATCCCGCGCGCCGCGACTGCGGCACGCTCGGCGATGGCGCGCTCTCGATCTACGCCTGTCGCCGGGGCTGCATCCGCTACACCGGCGACGGCGGCGAGCGCTGGATCGGCGCCCACGACGACATCGACTGCGACGGCGATCCGCACGGCAGCGACTGCGACGACTACGACTGGACCGTGAACCACAACGCGACCGACGTCTGCAACAACGGCAAGAACGACGACTGCGCGGGCGTCGCCGACGACGGCCAGGATCGCGACGGCGACGGTAAGACGCCGTGCGACGGCGACTGCGTCGACAACCCCGCGATCCCGGGCTCGGCCCAGATCCACCCCGGCGCCACCGAGGTGCCGACCAACGGCATCGACGACGACTGCAGCGGGCAGTGCGACGAGCCCGACGATCGCGATCACGACACGTACACCGCGTCCGGGTTCCGGACGACCACGCCGGACGCCACCGATCGGAGCTGCGCCGCCGAGGTCCCCGACTGCAACGATCAGGTCGCGACGATCAACCCCGGGGCCAGCGAGATCGACCGCAACGGCTTCGACGACGACTGCGACGGCCACTGCGACGTCGATGGCGACGGCGACGGCTACACCGTCGGCGACGGCGAGAAGGGCTTCGTCGATCCGCCGGCGGTGGGCACCGCGCGCTGCGAGCAGGTGCCGAGCGACTGCAACGACGACCCGACCTCGACCGTCAACGGCACGCCGGCGTCGTCGATCCACCCGGACGCGCCCGAGATCTGCGATGGCCTCGACGACGACTGCAACGGCAAGTGCGACGACGGCCTCGACGCCGACGGCGACGGCTACACGGTGTGCGGCACGGTCGCCGATCCCAACGGCGGCAGTTGCACGTACGTCGGCACCATGAGCTGCCCGGGCGCGGGCGCGATCTGCGACTGCGCCGAGGACAACGGCGCGATCCACCCGGGCGGCCCGGCGCTCGAGCGCTGCGATGGCCTCGACTCGGCGTGCGACGGCGTCCGGTTCGCGACGTCGACCACGTGCTTCGCGTTCGACGCGGGCAACGTCTGTCGGGTCGGCGCGCGGACCTGCGACGACTTCACCCCGCCGGGCTCGTTCGGCGCGTGCATACCGGGCACGATCCAGGCGCCCGATGGCGCGTGCAACGCGTTCAGCAGCTGCGCCGCCGATCCCGATCCGCTGGCCTGCGTCGCCGATCAGCTCAACACCTCGCGGCTCGACTGCGTCGCGCAGCTGCAGGGCGGGCCGCCGGTCGCGCTGTGCGCGACGCCGCCGACCACCTACGAGGTGCTGCTGCCGCCGGTGCTCGGCACCGCGGCGTGCGGCACCGTGACCTGGGACGTGATCGGCGGCCCCGCGGTCGGCGCGTGGTCGGTCGGGCTGGTCGCCGCCTCCGGCGGGATGGCCCCGGCGCAGATGGTCAGCGGCACGTGTCAGCCGACGCTGGTGGTCACCGGCCTGACCGCACCGTCGGGCGCGACGCAGCCGCCGCCCGCGGCGAGCGTGCTGATCATCGCGCGGCGCGCGCTGACGGTGCAGGCGGTGATCGTGACCCTCGGTGGTCACACCGCGATGACCTGCCCCGACGGCAGCGGCCTCCTGTGTGCCGTCGCCGGGGGCTGATCGCGCACGCGGACGGCGCAGACGAGGCATAGTGAGGAGGCCCGCATGAAGATCCGGATCGGTCGTCGCGCCGCGCTCGCCACCGCCACCGCGCTCGCCATCGGCGCCTGCGGTGGCGACACCGGGCTGCTCCTCGAGGTCACGCGCACCGCCGACGCGCCCGCCCAGATCCCGAACCTGCGGATCTATGTCGGCGTGGCCGATGGCCAGGCCGCGGGCGCGTTCTTCGTCGACAGCGCCGACGCGCAGGCCGACGTCGCGCTGGCCGGCCGCGACCTCGCCACCGATCCGTACCGCCTCCTGCTGCAGGCCGGCGACAAGCTGCCGGCCACCGCCGACCTCCAGGTCGCCGCGGTCGGCTTCCGGCTCGACGGCACCACGCCGGTGCCGATCGCGTTCGGCGCGATCGATCACGCGGTCGGGTTCGCGTCGGGCGAGATCCTGTCGTACGGCGTGGCGCTCGGGCCCGCGGACGGCGCGGTCACGATGAGCGGCCTGGGCTGCGTCGACTTCGCGATCGGCGACGTGCCCGTGCACATCGGGGCGCACGACGACTGGGACTGCGACGGCGACGCCCACGCCACCGACTGCAACGACCACGACCCGCTCATCAACCACGCCGCGACCGAGATCTGCGGCAACGACGTCGACGAGGACTGCACCGACGCCATCGACGACGACACCGATCGCGACGGCGACGGCGTCAGCGCGTGCAAGGGCGACTGCATCGACAACCCCGCGGCGCCGCTGCCGCCCGGGCTCACCGCCGCCGACTTCCACGTCGGCGCGCCCGAGATGCCGGGCAACCGCTTCGACGAGAACTGCGACCACGAGTGCGATCCCGGCGACGGCGACGCCGACAAGGATCACTACACGACCAACGGCATCGTCACGGTCGGCGCGGTCGCGGGCGTCTGTCGCAAGGGCAACGACCTCATCGACTGCGCCGATGGCGACAAGGACATCCACCCCGAGGCGACCGAGGATCCGCAGAACGGCATCGACGACGACTGCGATGGCACCTGCGATCAGGATCTCGACGGCGACGGCTTCACGCCGAGCGGCTACGTCGAGCCGCCGATGGAGGGCATCTGCGCCAAGAGCACCGGCGACGGCCTCGACTGCGACGACGACCCGGCCAACGACCCGCCGGGCGGCGTCGGCGCGGCGATGATCCACCCCGGCGCGCTCGAGCAGTGCGACGGCATCGACGAGGACTGCGACGGCCTCTGCGATCCCGATCCGGACGAGGATGGCTACAGCACCTGCGGCACCGTCGATCCGACCGGCGGCGCGTGCGTGCTGGTGGCGGGGGCGTGCATGCCGGGCCTCGCCTGCGACTGCGCGCCGGACAGCGGCGCCGCGCATCCCGCGGGCAGCGCCGCGCCGGAGGTCGAGCGCTGCGACGGCTACGATCAGAACTGCGACGGCGTGCTCTATCCCATGGACCAGCGCTGCTTCGCGCCGGGGCCGGCGGCGGTCGCGTGCCTCGCGGGCACGCGCTCGTGCAACGACGCCGCGCCGGCGATGCCGTGGGGCGACTGCGTGACCGATCCGATGATGCCGGTCGATCCCGCGCTGTGCGAGGCCTACGCGACCTGCTTCAGCGATCCGTCGATCACCGATCCGTACGCGTGCGCGGTCGATCAGTCCGCGATCGACACGCTGCGCTGCGACGCGACGACCGTGGTCGGCAACCTGTGCACGCCGTCGACGTGGCTCCTGCCCGCGCCGCTCGGCACGGGCAACTGCGCGGCGGCGATGTGGTCGATCATCGGCGGCACCCACCAGGGCGCCTGGACCGTGGGCCTGGCGGGCTCCAGCCTCGGCACCTCGAGCGCGACCTTCACGGGCTGCCAGCCGTTCCTCGTCGTGACCGGATGGGACGCGAACCTGCCGGGCGCCGCGCTCGAGCAGCGCGTGGTCATCACCGAGCGGGCCAACTCGAACACCGGCTCGCTCGCGGTCCGCTTGCACGCGCTCGGCGGCTCGGCGTGCGCGACCGAGAGCAACCTGTCCTGCCAGTAACCGCGCGCGCGACGCCTGCGATCGATCGCGGTAGGATCGAGGCATGGCTCAGGATCAGGCGCTCGCCGCCGACGTTGGACAGCTGTCGTGGATCGGCTTCGAAGGCCACGAGGTCGACGACGACCTCGCCGGGCGGCTGGCGCGCGGCGAGCACGGCGTGGTCGTGGTGTTCGGGCGCAACCTGCGCGTCGTCGACGGCCAGGTCGATCTCGACCAGGTCGCGGCGCTGACCCGCGCGCTGCACGCGGCCTCGCCGGCCGAGGCGCCGCTGTGGATCGCGATCGATCAGGAGGGCGGCACGGTCCAGCGGGTGCGCGCGCCGGCCACGGTCTGGCCGCCGATGCTGCGCCACGACGCGCTTGGCCCCGACGACGAGGCGGTCGCGCACGCGGTCGGGCTCGCGCTCGGCAAGGAGCTGGCCGCGCTCGGCTTCGATCTCGACTTCGCGCCGGTGCTCGACGTTCACACCAACGACGCCAACCCGGTGATCGGCGCGCGCGCGTTCGGGCGCGACGCCGCCGCGGTCACGCGCCGCGGCCTGGCGCTGGCGCGCGGCCTCGCCGAGGCCGGCATCGTCGCCTGCGGCAAGCACTTCCCCGGCCACGGCGACACGACCACCGACAGCCACCTCGAGCTGCCGCGGGTCGACCAGCCGCTCGCGCGCCTCGAGGCGGTCGAGCTCGCGCCGTTCGCGGCGGCGGCCGCCGCCGGGCTGCCGATGCTGATGACGGCCCACGTCGTGTTCCCCGCGCTCGATCCCACGGTGCCGGCGACCCTGTCGCACGCGGTGATGACTGGCCTGTTGCGCGAGCGGCTCGGGTTCCGCGGCGTGATCGTCTCCGACGATCTCGACATGAAGGCCATCGCCGATCACGTCGGCGTGGGTGAGGCCGCGGTCGCCGCGATCCGCGCCGGCTGCGACGCGCTCTTGCTCTGCCGCGATCGCGAGCACCAGCGGATCGCGTCGGCGGCGCTCTACGCGGCCGCGATCGCCGACCCGGCGCTGCGCGCGCGGATCGCGGAGTCGGCCGGCCGCATCCGCGCGCTCAAGTGGGCGCACGCCGCGGCCGGCGCCGCGGTGCCGGGCCGCGAGGTGATCGGCACCGCCGCGCATCGCGCGCTGGCGTCGCGGCTCGCGGGCGAGCCGGTGGCCTGAGCGACGATCAGCGCGCGCGCTGCAGCAGGATCGATTCGATCAAGAGGAGGAGCAGCAGGATCGCGGCGACCGCGTGCCACAGCTCGACGCGGCGCTCGGTGCTCGCGGGCGCCGAGGCGGTGCCGGTGCCGGACTTCGGCAGCGCGCCGGCGGCGGCGGGGCGCAGATCGCTGCCGCGCGGGTCGAGGTTGACCGCGAACGCGAGCTCGTCGCGCTCGTGGGCGGTGCCGGCCTTGTCGGTGCCGACGACGCGGTAGATGCCGGCGGCGTCGGTGGCGGTGAAGCGGATCTGGCTGCGGCCCTCGAGCCGCTCGCCCTCGAAGACCGTCGTGCGGTTGTCCGGCGTCCGGACCTCGAGCTTCTTGAGGTCGGTGGTCGGCAGCGGTACGCCGCGCCCGACCAGCATCTCGCTCGCGCCGGTCCGCTCGTGCTTGCGCGCGAGGTGGCGCACGGTCTCGAGCGCGAACGGCACGAAGCCGGCGTGGATCGGCAGATCGTTCCAGTCGCGATCGAGCGACGAGCAGTACAGCAGCACGCGGCCCTTGCCGACCGCGCTCTCGACCAGCGCGACCGCGCCGTCGGAGAACCGCGCGAGCACCTTGCGCTCGCCGGTGTCGGGCGTGGGGCCGAGCAGGATCACCTTGCGATAGCTCGCGAGCCGCAGCTCGGGCGCGTCGGCGGGGAAGGGCGCGAACACCGGGTGATCGGTGTCCCACTTCTCGAGGTGCAGCGCGCGCGACGCCTGCTCCTCGGCCGGCGCGCCCCACAGCAGATCGACCGGATCGCGCGGCTCGCCCGGCAGGAGCGCGCGCATCGTGCGGGCGTAGGCCGCGGCGTCGTAGTTGTCGCCGGGCGCGATGAGCAAGCCGCCGCCGGCCGCGACCCAGACGCCGAGCGCCGACGCGCGATCCTGCGCGAGCGCCGGCACGTTGGCGAGCACGACGACGTCGTAGCCGCCGAGATCGACGCCGCCGAGCTCGTCGGCGGTGACCGCGGTGAGATCGATGCCGGCGTCGTCGCGATCACCGGGGCGCAGCGCGGCCTCGAGGTAGAACAGCTCGTCCTCGTAGCGGGTCGTGCGCGGATCGCCGTCGACCAGGAGCACGTGGATCTGATCGCGCAGCTCGACGCGCAGCCAGCGCACGTCGTCGGTCGGCAGGCTGTCGCCGTCGAGCTCGATCGCGGCGTCGGTCGCGCGCACGTCGGGCGGCAGCACCGCGAGGAAGCGCTTCTCGGCGCGCTGCCCGGCCGGCAGATCGACCGTGCCGCGCGCGACGATCTTGTCGCCGAGGCGCAAGGACACGCCCGCGCCGGCGACCGACTCGGTGCCGAAGTTGGCGAGCTCGGCGGTGACCGCGATGCCGCGGTTCGACGGGCCGGGATCGGGCTCGGCGCGGATCTTGGTGACCGCGAGGTTGGGCAGCGGCGAGAGGCCGCGGATGTCGACCGCCACCAGCGCCGGGCCATCGGCGCCCCAGGGCGGCGTCGCGTCGGTGAGCGCGGTCGCGGCGACCGGCGAGAACAGGAAGATCGTGCGGTGCGCGTGGCTCGAGCCGGCGAGCAGCTGCGCGGCGCGGCTGAGGGCGCGGCTGAGATCGGCCGGCCGCGCGGTCGGCTCGAGATCGGCGAGGCGATCGCGGAGCCGCAGCTGATCGCGGGTCAGCTCCGACGGATCGTCGGCGCCCTCGGAGGCGCGGACCAGCGCGATCTCGGCCTCGGGCCCGAGCTGGGCCACGACCCGCGCCGCCTCCTCGAGCTCGCGCGCGAGCAGCGTGCGGCCGTCGAGCTTGTAGCCGGCGGCGAACGAATCGTCGACGACCAGCACCGCGGCCTGCGGCCCGCGCACGACGCTCGGCCCCGGCCGATCGCACGACGTGAACGGCTTGGCGATCGCGAGCGCCAGCGCCACGCACACCGCGGCGCGCACGATCAGGAGCGCGCGCTCGCGCAGCTGCAGCCGGCGCGCCGTCCGCCGCTTCGATGCGAGCAAGAAGTCGAGCGCCGCGAACCGCACGACCCGCGCGCGCCGCTTGCCGATCAGGTGGATCGCGATCGGCACCGCCGCGCCGGCGAGGCCGAACAGCATCAGCGGGGTGAGGAAGCCCAGGTTCATGGGCGCGCGAGCCTCATGGCGCGCCCGCGTGGCCGGTGAGCTGGCCGCGCTTGACGAGCAGATCGAGCAGCGTGCGATCGAGCGGCGCGTCGGTGTCGACCTGGTGGTAGTCGATGCCGACCTCGGCGCAGCTGGCCCGGCACTTCGCGAGGAACGCGTCCATGCGCTCGAGGTACTGCGCGCGGATCGCCGCCGGGTTGGCGAGCATCTTGGCGTCGGACTCGAGCGCCTCGAACAGCGTCAGGCCCTCGTACGGGAACGTGCGCTCGTGCGGATCGAGCACGTGCAGCACGCTGACGTCGTGGCGCTGGGCCCGCAGCCGGCGCAGCACCGCGAGCGTGCGATCGTCGGGGTCGAACAGATCGCTGGCGACGATGATCAGCGCGCGGCGGCGGCGCAGGGTCTCGGCGATGCGCTCGAGCGCGGCGGCGGCGGGCTCGTCGCCGCGGCCGGCGCCCGCGGTGACGCCGTCGATCGCGGCCAGCAGATCGCGCAGGTGGTTGTTGCGGGCCCGCGCCGGGATGCGCGCGTCGATCGCCGGATCGCCGAAGACGTCGAGGCCCACGCGATCCGACTGCTGGATGACGAGGTAGGCGAGGGCGGCGAGGCACAGGGCCGCGTAGTCGAGCTTGCGCATGCCGCCGCCCGCGAACTCCATCGAGCCCGAGGCGTCGAGCACGAGCTGCACGGTGAGCTGCGACTCCTGCTCGAACTGCTTCACGTAGTAGCGATCGAGCTTGGCGTAGGCCTTCCAGTCGATGTGCCGGATCTCGTCGCCGGGCGAGTACTCCTTGTGCTCGGCGAACTCCACCGACGAGCCGTGGTAGCGCGCGCGGTGCAGGCCCGACAGCGCACCCTCGACGATCACCCGCGCCTTGATCGGCAAGGACGCGAGGCGCGCGAGCGCGACGGGATCGAGGCCCGTGGTCGTCATGCGGACACCGGCGGCGCGACAGACACGGCGATCGCTACGGCTCGACGGTGCCGAGCAGGCGGTCGATCAGATCGCCGGCGCGCTGGCCCTCGGCCTCGGCGCGGTAGTTGAGGATCAGGCGGTGCTGCAGGGTCGGGCGCGCGAGCGCGGCGATGTCGTCGAGCGAGACCGCGAACCGGCCGTCGAGGATCGCGCGCGACTTGCCGGCGAGCACCAGGAACTGCGAGGCGCGCGGGCCGGCGCCCCAGCCGACGTAGTCCTTGATGAACTGCGGGGCGTGCGGGCCGGGCCGGGTCGCGCGCGCGAGCGCGACCGCGTACTTGACGACGTGATCGGCGACCGGCACGCGGCGCACGAGCTCCTGCAGCTCGATGATCCGCTGCGGCGACAGCACGCGCCGCAGGTCGGGGCGATAGTCGGAGGCCTGCTGCCGCGCGATCTGCTCCTCCTCGTCGGCGGTCGGGTAGCCGACGTCGACCTGGAACATGAAGCGATCGAGCTGGGCCTCGGGCAACGGATACGTGCCCTCCTGCTCGATCGGGTTCTGGGTCGCGAACACCAGGAACGGCAGCGGCAGGTCGTGGGTGTGCCCGCCCGCGGTGACCTTGTACTCCTGCATCGACTGCAAGAGCGCGGCCTGGGTCTTGGGCGGCGTGCGGTTGATCTCGTCGGCGAGCACGAGGTTGCCGAACACCGGGCCCTTGATGAACCGGAACGCGCGCCGGCCGGTGACGTGATCCTCCTCGAGGACCTCGGTGCCGGTGATGTCGGCGGGCATGAGGTCGGGCGTGAACTGGATGCGCTGGAAGCTGAGGTTGAGCGCCTCGGCCAGGGTCGAGATCAGCAGCGTCTTGGCCAGGCCGGGCACGCCGACGAACAGGCAGTGGCCGCGCGCGAACAGCGCGATCAGCAGCTGATCGATGACCTTGCGCTGGCCGATGATGCGCTTCTCGATCTCCGCGACCAGCTCGACGTGCGCCCGCGCGATCTCGGCGACCGCGTCGAGATCCGACCGCGGCTCGAGGTCGGTGTCGGGACGCAGCTCGCGCGGGCGCAGCTCGGTGACGTTGTCGAGGGGATCGTCGGAGACGGGCTTCACGATAGGGTCCATCGGGATTCAAGGCGCTCGCAGGCGGTCGCACGCGGTGTGCTCGCGCGCGGCGCGCGGATCGTTCTGCTGATCGTACACCTCGGCGAGCCCGCATCGAACCGTCGGATCGAACGGCGTGATGCGGATGGCCTGCTCGAACGCCGCGGCGGCCGAGGGCCAGTCAGCGGTCGCGGCGGCCGCGACGCCCAGGGTGACGGCGGCGACCGGATCGGCGTCGTCGTCGGCGGCGAGCGGTCGGGCCAGCTCGACGGCGCGGTCGAACTTGCCGAGGTCGACGTAGGTCCGCGCCAGCTTGCCGGCGATGAACGGATCGCCGGGGCCGGTGACCGCGAGCGCCTTCTCGTACTCGATCGCCGCCGCCGCGAGCATGTTACGCGCCCGCAACAGGCCGCCGAGCCGGGCGTGCTTGCGCGCCTTGCCGGCGGCGACCCCGTCGAGCCCGACGTTGTCGTCGTCGTGGCCGCCGTGCCCGAACCGCACCCGGTGGTCGCGGGCGCTCCGGCCGGGCGCGAGATCGAGGCTGCGCAGGTTGGCCTGCCAGCCCTTCTCGACCTCGAGCCACGAGCGGTTCATGGCCTCGGCCACCGCGCGGCGCGCGCTGCGCCCGCTGGTGATCTTGCCGAGCATCGTGCGCAGCCCGGCGTAGCCGACCTGGCCGTGCATCCACGCGACCAGCGTGAAGACCTCGGCGTAGGCCAGCGCCGCGGCGTCGTGGCTGGGCAGCTTGGCGAACGACGGGCCCATCTCGTCGAAGCCGATCAGCCGGCGGTTCTTGAGCGCGGCGGCGAGCAGCCGGCGATCGCTGGTCGGCAGGACCAGGCTGGGCTCGGCGCGCCAGCGGATCTGCTCGAACCGGGCGAGGCCCTCCTGCATCCAGACCGGCACCTGATCGTGGGTCGCCTGCGACACCACGAGGTGCGTGTACTCGTGCGCGAGCGTGTCCATCCAGGCGTAGCCCGAGACGGTCGCGCGCGGCGAGACCACCATCAGCTTGCCGTACTTGGACAGCGCGATCGTGCCGGTGGTCTCGATCTCCTGCTCGGTCAGCGTGGACACCCGCGCGAGGTCGCGCGGCCGCCCGAGGATCTCGACGCGGATCTTGCCGGCGGGGTGCAGGCCGATGTCGTCGCCGATCACCTGCCACGCGCGATCGAGGGTCTCGCCGGCGAGGTCGACCATGAGCTCGTCGGGGCCGGGCGCGTAGTACAGCGTGAAGTGGCCGCCGGGCGAGTCCTTGGCGAGGAGGCCCGAGGTGACGGCGAGCGTGTTGGCGGCGAGCGAGCGGGTCTGGCCGGCGAGGCCGTCGACGGCGTCGTCGGGGATCCCCTTCAGGAAGCCGATCGCGCCGCCGTAGTCGCCGTCGTGGAACGCGAGCTCGGCCTCGAGCCAGCGGACCTCGACCTGATCGGGCGCGCGCTTCGCGAGGTCGGCGACCGCGCGGCGGGCCTCGTCGAGGCGCAGCGCGTTGATGAGGCGCGAGGCCTTGATGATCTCGCCCAGCGCGGCGTGGTTGCCGCGGGCGTGGGCGGGCGCCGCGCCGAGTGCCGCGGTGAGCACCGCGCCGAGCGCGAGGGCACCGGCTCTCATCGGATGAGCTCCTGGTAGTAGCGGCGGACGAGATCGTCGTAGCCCTGCGGCGCCTTGCGCTTCATCGCCTCGAGGATGTCCTCGCGGAAGGTCTCGGGCGCCTTGTACTCGTCGGCGCCGGGGATGCGGATCGGCTGATCGCCGGTCGAGCCCTGGCCCGAGGCCTGCTGCTGGCGCGCCGCGCCGCGCGCGCGGTCCTTGGCCTTGTCGAGCGCGTCGGCGGCGGCCCGCGCGTCCTCGCGCGCGCCCGACGGATCGCGGGCGCCGAGCCGGCCCTCGGCGGAGGTCATGCGGCCACTGGCCTCGCCGACCCGCTTGGCGATCTCGTCGCCGGCCGAGCCCGGCAGCTCGGGCGCCGCGGCCTTGGCCTTGTCGGTGAGCTTCTGCGCGCGATCCTTCGCGTCGTGCTGGCGGCGGCGCAGCTGCTCGAGCTGCTTGCGATCGTCCGGCGTCAGGATCTGATCCGGCGACGGCGACAGCTCCTCGAGCTCGGCGACCAGCTTCTTGGTCGCGGGCAGCGCGCGCTCGGTGGCCTCGAGCGCGTCCGCGGTCTCGCGCGCCCACGGCGACCGGGGATCGTCGTCGATCGCGGCCTCGAGCTCGGCGGCGATCGTGTCGAGGCTCTGCTTGGCCTGGCGCGCCATGCCCAGCGCCTCGGCGATGTCGCCGTCGCCCAGCATCTGATCGAGATCGGTCAGGCGGTGGCGCACGATGTCGAGCTCCTCCTTGGCGAACGGCGTCAGGCCGGCCTCGGGGATGTCGTCGATGCGCTCGCGCAGGCGATCGACCTCGCCCTGCAGGCGGCGGCGGGCGTCGCGCGCGCGGTCCTCCATCATCCGATCGGCGCGCTCGGCGTAGCGCTGGAACAGCTCGTCGGTCGCGCTGGCGATCGCGCGCTGATCGCCGGCGAGGTCGCTGAGGTCGTTCATCAGCTCGTCGAGCTTCTTCTCCGACTCGCCGAACTTGTCGCCGCGCAGGGCGCCCAGCGACTGCTCCATCGCCGCGGTCGCGTCGTCGAGGCGCTGGCCGCACTTCGCGAGCTGGGCCTGGGCGCCGGCGGTGTCGCCGGCCGCGAACAGCTTGCGGACCTCCTCGAGGCAGCCCTCGGCGCGCTGATCGGCGAGCGCGTCGGCGTGGACGAACTGATCGAGCACGTCCTCGGCCATGCCGCCGCGCTTCTGCGCGATCTCGCCCAGCAGCCCATCGATCGTGCGCAGCTCGCGCTCGATCTCGGCCTTGAGCTTGGGGTCGCCGGTCTTGGCGTAGGTGTCCATCAGCTCGGCGAGCCGGCGCTGGTGGGTCGCGAGCTCGTCGGCCACATCCAGCAGGCCCTCCATCTGCTCGCGATCGATCCAGTCGGCCAGCGCGATCGCGTCGTCCTCGAGCTCGGCGACCACGCCGCGATCGGTGAACACGAACCGCGCCGCCGAGCCCTTGGGCCGATCGCCGGCGGGGCGGGGCAGCTTGTCGAGGATCTTGCCCTCGGCGACGACCAGCTTGTTGAGCTTGCCGCGCATCGCCTCGAGCGCCTTGGGCAGCGCCTTGTCGGCCATCGCGTCGTCGCGGTAGGCCGCGACCAGCGTGCCCAGCTCGACGACGATCTCGGCGCCCTGCTTGTGCAGCTGCTCGCGCGCGTCGAGGTCATCGGGGTCGACGGTCAGCCGGCCGCCGAGCGACGCGACGACCTTCTCGGCGGTCTCCTGCTGGCGCGCGAGCGACTGCTCGTGGCGCTGGCGCGGGCTCCACACCCGCAGCTTGTACGACCGCGACACGCCGACGTTGGGGCCGCGCACGCTGTCGGTGTCCTTGGCCTCGAGGTGGTACGTGATCTCGGCGCCTGGCGGCAGCGGCACCTCGGCGAGGTCCCAGACCAGCTTGCCCTGGGCGCGGCCCGAGGCGCCGGGCGCGGCGATCGGCACCGGGCGCCGGCCGTGCTCGTGACCGGTCTCCCAGACCAGCTCCGCCGAGGCCACGCCGAAATCGTCCTCGATGACGTAGGCCAGCTCGACCCGCTTCATCGCGGTGACGTCGAGCTCGTCGGCGGGCGCGTAGAGCTGCACCGCCGGTGGTTGATCGACCTCGAGCTCGAGCTGGTGGGGCGTGGCCTCGATGACCTTGACGTGCTGGCCGTCCTCGAGCTGGAAGCGGTAGCGCGCCGGGGTCGTGACCGCGAAGCGCCCGCGCAGGGTCGCCTTCGCGCGCGGCGGCGCGTTCGGATCGGTGGACGCGTGCGGATCGATCAGCGGCACCTCGATCGGCTCGCTGCCATCGGTCGGCTCGATGATGATCTGGCCCCGGGTCGCGGCGGTGAGCGCGGTGGTGGTGATCGTGACCTGGGTGCCGGGCAGCGCGCGGAAGTCGCCGGTCGTCGACGGCAGCACCGTCGGCGCGCGCCGCGTGTACGGCGGGTAGACCAGCTCGAGCTGCAGATCGCCGACCAGCGGCACCGGCGACAGCGCCGCGCCATCGAACGGGCGGCGCGGCCCGACGACCAGCTGGTGCCAGCCGTCCTCGACGATCGACGGCGCGACCGCGAGCACGGCGCCGTGCAGCGCGATCACGCCGGCCAGCGCCCACGCCGCCTGGGTCACCGGCGCGCGCGGCACCAGCGTGTCCGGCTCGACGGCCGCGACCCGCTTGGCGGTCGCGCCGACCAGCGCGGTGACCAGATCCGATGAAGGCGCGCCCGGCCCGCCGATCGGCCCGGCGAGCTCGACCGCCGACAGCAGATCCGAGCGCAGCGGCGCGACCTTCGCGCCGATGTAGCGCGCCATGTGCGCGTCGCTCTTCCAGCGACGGCGCGGCACGATCGCACCGAGGGTGATCGCGGCGGTGATCGCGATCGCCGCGCACAGCCCCGCGGTGGCGAGGATCGCGACCGCAGTCGCGCGCGTCCCGACGAGCAGCTGCGCGCACACCGGCGCGATCAGCGCGAGGCCCGCGCACGCCACCAGGGCCCACAGCGTCCACCGGGCGCCTTCGCGCCGGTAGACGATCGAGCGGACCCGAGCGAGAAAGCTGCGGATGGAGTCGAGGCTGGACACGGGACGAGCGCGGTGCGGAGCGCGAATGATAGCGCGTGGATCTCGGTCCGACATGCGCGATCCCCGTACTGCCGCGAGGTCGGTGATATAACCGCCGCGGGTGAATAAGCGAGCCCAGCCGGCGTCGATCCCGCATGCTGCGCGAGACCACGTGGACGACAACGAGCTCGTCAACGCGGCCCGCGCAGGTGATCGCGATGCATTTCGCACCCTGTTCCAGCGTTATCACCGGCGCGCGTACTCGCTGGCCTACGGCGTAGTCCACAACGCCGACGATGCGCTGGACGTGGTCCAGGATGCTTTCATCAAGGCTCACCGTTACTTGGACAAGTTCGAAGGAACCTCCAGCTTCTACACCTGGCTCTACCGGATCGTCATGAACCTCGCCATCGACCACCTCCGCAAGCACCGCAAGTCGCGGGCGGTCGACTTCACCGATCAGACGGTGACCGAGGACGACGCGGCGGTCGGCGACCAGGACCTGCTGCCCCGGATCCTGGGCGGCCACCCCGGTCGGGCGCTCGCCGACAAGCAGATCCGGATCCGCATCGAGGCCGCGCTGGCCGAGCTCTCGGAGAACCACCGCGCCGTGCTGGTGATGCGCGAGCTCGAGGGCCTGTCCTACGAGGAGATGGCGACGGTGATGGGCTGCTCGAAGGGCACCATCATGTCGCGCCTCTTCCACGCCCGGAAGAACATGCAGCGCCGGCTGCTCGACCTGATCGACCACCCGTCGGCGGAGCTGCTCAAGGAGCTCGGCATCAAGGCCGGCACCGACACCAGCGTTCCGCCCGACGCCGAGCCCCCCGACCCCGACGATCCCGACGACTCCGCCACCAAGGCGGCGCCTGCGCGCGCCCTCAAGACCCCCCGGAAGGCCCCGTGACCCGGCTTCGCGACCACGACCTGATGCAGCTCGCCGACGACGAGCTCGACGCGGCCAGCGCGGCCGAGGTCGAGCGCGCGCTCGCGCTGCCCGAGAACGCCGCCGCGCGCGATCGGCTCGAGGGCGTGCGCGAGCTGGGCGAGCTGGTCCGCGGCCACCTCGAGCTGCGCGCCGACGAGGTCGAGGACCGCCTCGGCGCGATGTGGGCCGAGGTCGACAAGCAGCTCGACCTGGTCGCCGCGCCGGTGCCGGCGGCGCGCCCGGTGCCGGTTCGGCCCGGCGCCTGGGCCCGGCTGACCGCGTGGTTCTCGGCGCACCGGACCCACGTCGCCACCGGCCTGGTCTCCGCCGGCGCGGTCGCCGCGCTGATGTTGCTCGTGACCCCCGGCGGCAAGGACCGGGTGATCACCCGCACCGTCAATGTCTCGCCCCCGATCCCGCCGACCATCCCGGTCGTGCTCAAGCGCGAGGCGCCGCAGGTCGAGTCGCTCGACACCCCCGGCGGCACCGGCACCGTGTTCACGTTCGAAGACGACGAGGGCGGCACCGCCGTCATCCTGGTGACGCCCAACGACGTGGAGGGAATCTGATGTTCTCCAAGCCAACGATACTCTGCGTCGCGCTCGCCGTGGCCGGCGTCGCGCTGGCCGCCCCGGGGCGCGCGCTCGCCGACGACACCGCCTCGTGCAGCGTCATCGAGATCGGCGCGACCAACGCCAAGGATCCGAGCATCCCGCCCGGCCTGAAGCCGCTCGAGAAGAAGCTCAAGAAGCCGCCGCTGTCGTCGTGGAACAGCTTCAAGGTGATGTCGTCCACCACGCTCAACCTGAGCGCGATGCGCGCGGCGCCGGTCAAGCTCGCGACCGGCCAGGCCTCCTTGATGCTGCGCGAGATCGAGAAGCGCGAGGGCAAGCGCCCGCGCCTGGCGCTCGCGGTCACGATGGACGACGCCAGCGGCAAGCGCGTCGTCGACAGCAAGGTCTCGGTCGATGCGGGCGACACGCTGATGGTCGGCAGCCTCGTGAACGACGACGGCCACTTCCTCGCGATCTCCTGCAAGCCCTGACCGCCCGGCGGCCGGACGATTCCGCGGCGCGGTGTCCGCCCAGCGCCCGAAAAACTAACCCCGGACGTCTTCACGGCTGGATGCGCCTGTAGGCCGCGTCACCGAATCGCGCCACAACCCGCCGTGATCGCGCCACGCGTGTAGGTCGGAGTAGGCGCGATTCCTCGGGATTCCGCCGGCCGACTTCGGTGTTATACAGCCGCCTCTATGCGGTGGCCCCGGTCCCCCATACACGCGCTGCGGCGACTGTCGCGGCGCGCGATCATCCTGATCGCGGTCGCGGCGACCCTGGTCGGCCTGATCGTCGGCGGGCTGCTGGCCTATCCCCGCATCGGCGCCTGGGCGATCCGGTCCAAGGTCGTGCCCAAGCTGGCCGCCAAGCTCGGCCGCGACGTGATCGTCGGCGACATCGATGTCGGCTACGGCCACGCGACCCTCACCGACATCACCGTCCGCGGGCCCCACGATGGCGCCCGGCCGCTGGCCCAGGTCTCGAAGGTCGACATCGACTTCGGGTTCTGGGGCTCGCTGGTCGGCTCGGTCGATGTCGAGGACGTGGTGGTCGAGCGGCTCGCGATCGCGGTCCGCCGCGACGCCAGCGGCGTCGACAACGCCCAGGACGTGCTCGATCGGGTGCGCGGCCGTGGCGGCGCGGGCGGCGACTCCACTAATGAGGGATCGAGCCTGCGGCCGGCGGCGATGTCCGTCCAGCACGTGTCGATCGAGGCGGTCGACGAGGGCTCGGGCGTGTTCGCCAAGGTCGGCGACGGCCAGATCGTCGCGAACGCCGGCCAGCCCATCGAGCTGCGGCTGCGCGACCTCGCGGCGACCACCACGATCGGCCAGTCGGCGGGCGCCGACGCGATCAGCGCGCGCATCGATCCGCACGCCAAGGCCGGGCGGGTCATCACGATCGCCGGCGGCCGGGTCTCGCTCTGGCCCAAGATGGCGCTCACCGGCATCGGCGGCACGATCGGCGACGGCGACGCGTCGGGCCGGTTCGGCGTCGATCTCGCCGGCGGCTACGGCGACGTCGAGGGCACGCTGTGGACCGCGAAGGGGTGGCTCGAGCCGGCGACCGCGACCGCGTCCTTGGCGCTCGACGCCGATCGCTTCACCCTCGACAAGCTCGCCCCGATCCTCGAGCGCTCGGCGGTCCTCGACTACGACAAGACCTCGGTCGACGCGTCCTTGCACATCGACGTCGCCGGCGCGGTCGCGACCTTCAGCGGCGGCTTCCACCTGCGCGGCCTCACGGTCAACCACCCGATGATCGCCGACAAGCCGGTGGCCGACATCGACATCTCGGGCGACGTCGCCGGCAACTTCGATCGCGCCGCGCGGGTGCTCACGCTCGATCGCGGCGACTTCGTGTCGCGCGGCCTGCCGTTCTCGCTGACCGGCCACGGCGCCTTGCCCGGCGGGTTGCTCGCCGATGGCACCCGGCGGGTCGCGCGCGCGCTCGACGCCAAGCTCGTCATCCCGCCGGTGCCCTGCCAGCAGGCGCTCGAGGCGGTACCGCTCGAGATGGCGCCGTTCCTCGAGGGATTCCAGCTGAAGGGCACCTTCGACGCCGAGCTCCACGTCGCGATCGACTGGGCCAACCTCGACGCGACCCGGTTCACCGACGACAAGGAAGAGCACGTCGGGATCTTCAACTGCAAGGTGAAGAAGGCGCCCCCGGATCTCGGCTCGCGCCTGGCCGGCTCGTTCGAGCACGCGGTCGAGGTCGACAAGGACGACTGGGTGTCGTTCGTCGTCGGGCCCGAGAACCCCGACTTCGTGCCGATCGACCAGATCTCGCCGCACCTGCGCAACTCGATCATGTCGACCGAGGACTCGGCCTTCTATCACCACCGCGGCTTCATCGTTCACGAGTTCAAGAGCGCGCTGATCAAGAACCTCAAGGCCGGCGCGTTCCGCTACGGCGCGTCGTCGATCACGATGCAGCTGGTCAAGAACGTCCTGCTCTATCGCGAGAAGACGCTGGCGCGGAAGTTCCAGGAGCTGTTCCTGACCTGGTACCTCGAGACCGCGCTGTCGAAGGATCGGCTGTTCGAGATCTACCTGAACGTGATCGAGTACGGCCCCGGGCTCTACGGCATCGGGCCGGCGGCGCGGCACTACTTCGGCAAGGCGGCGGCCGACATCTCGCCGCGCGAGGCCGCGTTCTTCTCGTCGATCCTGCCCGCGCCCAAGCAGCGCTACGCGCAGTACTGCGAGGGCACGCTCAAGAAGTGGACCGAGGACAAGCTCGACCGGATCCTGAAGATCATGCTCGACCGCCAGCGGATCACGCAGGAGGAGTACGACCAGGCGATGGCGACGCCGCTGGTGTTCGTCAAGGACGGCAGCGAGACCGAGGCCGAGTGCCTCGAGCGCACCCGGCGCGCGATCAAGCGCGCGCGGCCGACCAACCCGATGCGCAAGTAGCGCGGAGCCCCGAGGCCGGGCGTCGGCTACGCGGTCGGCGCGGGCTGGCGGCCGGCGCGGCGGATGACGATCAGCGCGATCAGCCCCGCGGTCGCGGACACCGCGATGCCGATGCCCATCATCCAGTAGTAGTAGGCGCCGTCCTTCGCCGGACGGTTGCTGGTCCAGAAGCCGGACGGCTTCTCGTTGAGGATCTCCGGCGTCTTCATCGTGCTGGCCTTGAGCAGCGACGGATCGACCGCGGGCGGCGCGTCGTCGGGCGTGATCGCGCCGGGCGCGATCGGCGTATCGGCAGCCGCGGGCGCGACCGCGGCGCTGGCGAGCAGGAGGGCGAGGACGAGCCGGCGCATGGGCGGGACGCTAGCACATGGGTTTCGGTTGGGCAGCGGGCAGGCGCGCCGTCGCCGACCGCGCGGTGGCTGCGGTTCCTGGTAGAACCCTCCGGCCATGTCTGACGAGATCGACCGGCTGATCGAGGTCCACGGCCACGCGCGGGTGCTCGAGGCGCTGTTGCCCTGCCTGTCCGACGATCGGATCGCGCGCATCGACGAGGTCCTCGACGCCCGCCTCGACAGCGTCACGGCGATCGTCGAGGACGTCTACGATCCGCACAACGCGGCCGCGGCGATCCGCTCGTGCGAGGGCCTGGGCGTGCACACGCTGCACGTCGTCGAGCGCGAGCACACGTTCGCGGCCTCGAAGGGCGTGACGATCGGCGGCCACCGCTGGATGCAGCTCGCGCGCTGGCCGCAGGTCGCGGACTGCGCGGCGGCGCTGCGCGCCCGGGGCTACACCGTCTGGGGCACGCTGCCGGGCGCCGCGCAGTCGATCGAGACGATCGACGTCAGCCGGCCGGTCGCGGTGGTCTTCGGCAACGAGCGGGTCGGCATGTCCGAGGAGGCGATCGCCGCGTGCGATGGCGCGGTCGGCATCCCGATGTTCGGGATGAGCCAGTCCTTCAACCTCTCGGTCTCGGTCGCGCTCGTGATGAACCGGCTTACGACCCGGCGGCGCGCGCTGCTGGGCGCGGTCGGTGATCTCCCGGCGGAGGTGAAGGATCGCCTGCGCGCGCGGTGGGTTGCCCTGAAGATCCGCGGTGCTGCCTCGATCGTCGAGCGCGCCGTGTCCGCCGCGACACGCCCGGATGTGGCACTCGGCCCGCAGTCGGGCGAGAATTCGCGCGAGACCGTCGAACTCGACGAGTCGTAGCGCCTCCGCGCCCCGGGCGCGCCTCGCCGATCAGGTATCGACCTTGCAGCGTCAACGATCCAAGAAGCCGTCCATGGCCATGGAGAAGACCTCATCCCGGCGCGGCCTCGCGCCCGCGACCGCGCGCCGCGGCTCGATCGACGTGATCGCGGCGGTCGTGCGGGTCGCCGTCATGCTGCTGCTCGCGATGCCGTACATGGTCGCGATCGGCCGGCATCAGCCGTGGCTCTGGCAGAACCTCGCCGCGTTCGCGGTCTTCCTCGGGGTGAGCCAGCTGGTCGTGCTGTGGATGCGGCGCAGCGGGCCCCTGACCTGGCTGCGGGTCATCAAGTGGGGCGCGCTCGGCGCCCTCGCGAGCGTGGCCTTGCTGGTCGCCGCGACCGCCGGTGTGATCTGGTACTTCTCGCGCGGCCTGCCGTCGATCGAGGGCCTGCAGGACTTCAAGCCGCCGCAGGTGACCGCGGTGCTCGACATGCACGGCGATCGCATCGACGAGATCTACACGCAGCGGCGCACGGTCGTGCCGTTCAGCAAGATCCCCAAGCTGGTCCAGAACGCGTTCGTCGCGGCCGAGGACGGCAACTTCTGGGAGCACGGCGGCGTCGACTACTGGGGCATCGTGCGCGCGGTGTGGAACAACGTGAAGGGCGAGTCCACCCAGGGCGCGTCGACGATCACCCAGCAGGTGGTCAAGAACATGGTGCTCACGCCGGAGCGGACCTTCCGGCGCAAGATCCAGGAGATGATCCTCGCGCGGCGGCTCGAGACCGAGCTGACCAAGGAGGAGATCTTCGCGATCTACCTCAACGAGATCTACTTCGGCCACGGCCGCTACGGCGTGCAGGAGGCCGCGCGCTTCTACTTCGGCAAGGACGTCGATCAGCTCGACATCGGCGAGGCGGCGCTGCTCGGCGGTCTGCCCAAGTCGCCCGAGGACATCTCGCCGCTCCACGATCCCAAGCGCGCCAAGGAGCGCCAGACCTACGTGCTCAACCGCGAGGTCGAGCTGGGCTTCATCACCCGCGAGCAGGCCCAGAAGTTCGTCGACGCGCCGATCATGGTGGCCAAGAACCCGTTCCCGCGGCTGGGCTCGGCGCCGGAGTGGAACGGCATCGCGCGCGCCGAGCTCGAGAAGACGATCGGCAAGGACGCGCTCGACACGCTGGGCGGCAAGGTCAAGCTGACCGTCGATCCCGACATCCAGGCCGCGGCGCGGCGGGCGCTGATCGCCGGGCTCCGCGCCTACGACGAGCGCCACGATCTCGGTCGGCCGCACCGCACGCTCAAGAACGACGCGGCGATCACCAAGGAGCTCGACAAGCTCGCGAAGCAGCTGCCGAAGGGCGGGCCCCGGGCCAAGGAGCGCTACGACGCGATCGTCACCGGTGTCCGGGATTCGGACAACGAGGTCGACGTCGATCTCGGCCACCTGCCGGCGACGATCATGCTCGGCGGCGACGACGACGCGCGCTACAACCCGCCCGGCGCCGACGGCGCGATCAAGCCGCCGGGCAAGCGCTTCGCGCGCGGCGACGTGGTCACGGTGATGGTCGGCACCGGCACGCCCAAGCACGGCACGCGGGTCGTGAAGTTCCCGCCGGGGCCCGAGGGCGCGGTCGCGGTGATCGACGTCAAGACCCGCAAGGTCCGCGCGCTGGTCGGCGGCTTCGCGATGCGCGCCGGCGGCCTCGATCGCGCGACCGACGCGCACCGCCAGCCGGGCTCGTCGTTCAAGCCGATCCTCTACGCGGCGGCGGTCGACACCGGTCAGTACACCGCGGCGTCGATCGTCAACGACGCGCCCGACGTCTTCGACAACCCCGGCGTCGGCGTGTACAAGCCGCAGAACTACGAGAAGAACGACTACGAGGGCCCGATCCGCCTGCGGCTCGCGCTCGCCAAGTCGATCAACACCGTCGCGATCCGCGTGTGCGCGGCGATCACGCCGGCGGTGGTCGTGGCCTATGCGCACAAGCTCGGCATCGTCAGCGATCTGCCCGAGGTGCTGCCGATCGCGCTGGGCGCGGGCGAGGTCACGCCGCTCGAGATGACCAACGCGATGGCGACGCTCGCGGCCGGCGGCAAGTACGCGCCGCCGCGGTTCATCGAGTCGGTCGACGGCAAGGCCGCGAAGGACGAGCCGGCGGTCCAGGTCATCAAGCCCGAGACCGCCTACGTCATCGTCGACATGATGCGGTCGGTGATCGAGGAGGGCACCGGCTTCCGCGCCAAGAAGCTCGGCATCCCGCTCGCGGGCAAGACCGGCACGTCGAACAAGTCGAAGGACGCGTGGTTCATGGGGCTCACGCCCGACTACGCGATCGGCGTGTGGATCGGCTACGACGAGCCGCTGTCGCTCGGCAGCAAGGAGGCCGGTGGCGTGACCGCGGTGCCGGTGTTCGTCGACCTGGCGAGCGCGATGCATCTGCCGGGGCGGAAGTTCACGCCGCCGGGCGGCGTGGTGGAGGTCGCGATCGACAAGGCGACCGGGCTGCGCGCCGCCGAGGGCGCCCCGGGCTCGTCGCAGCTGCACGAGGTGTTCGTGAAGGGCACCGAGCCGACCGAGACCGCGCCGCTGCCTGGCGAGGCGACCTCCGACACGTTCGTCACCGACGAGTACGACGAGGCGCCGTCCGGCGGTGGCGACGACGACCAGCCGGTCAATCACCCGTGACGCGGGCGCGGGGGCAGGGCGTTCTGGCGCTGGTCGCGCTGGTCGCGCTGGCGAGCGAGACCGCGGACGCGGGCGATGCGCCGGCGACGACGGAGTCGCCGTGGCTGGTCGGCGTCTACGAGCGCGACCTCGCGGCGATCGACGCCGCGATCGCGGCGCGCGTGCCGCCGCTGCGGCCGCCGGTGCCGGTGACGGTGACGTGGAAGCCGCAGCGCCTGGCGTCGATCGATCTCGGCGCGCCGCTGGTCGAGCTCGCGGCCGCGGACCTCGACGGCGATGGGCGCGCGGAGTTGATCGCGCTGACGACCAAGGATGTCGTGGTGCTCGGCGCGCGCGGCAAGCGCGAGATCGCCGTGCTCGGCCGCGCGCCGGTGCCGCGCGGTGCCGCGGCGATCGGGCCGCGGGCGCCGGTCGGCGTGATCGCGATCGTCCGGACCGCGAGCGGCGCGGAGGTCGTCGCGCGGGTGTCGACGGCGGGGCGGGGCGCGCGCTACCACTGGAGCGGCACCGCGCTGACCGAGGTCGGCGCGGTCGCCGGGTTTCCGCTGTGCACCGGGGCGGCGGAGCTCGCGGCCGGGCGCGACAGCTTCGGCGATGGCCCGACGCGGCGCTACGCGGTGCGCTGCACCGACGAGCTGGTCGACGGTGATGGGCGGGCGATGATCGCGGAGGGCGTGCTGGGGCCGAACGGCGGGCTCGACGTCGCGCTGCGCACGCGCTGCGCGGCGGGCGATGCGGGATGTCCTCCGGCGCGCACGATCGGCGCGCGCGGGATCGGCGTCGCGTTCGCGATCGCGGATGTCGATCGCGATGGGCGGCCCGAGGTGATCGCCGCCGCCGATGGGGCGCCGGGCGATCCCGATCAGGTCACGGTCTATCCGATCCCCGAGACCGGCGGCACGGTCGGCAAGCCGCTGTTTCGCCGCAAGTTCACCGGCGGCGTGGCGGCGATCGCTGCCGCGGATCTCGACGGCGACGGCACCGTCGAGGTGGTCGCGGCGGTGCGGCTGGTCGGTGCGGCGCGCATCGATCTGTGGTTCCTCGCATGAAGGCGATCGTGATCGTTCTTGCGCTGGCGCTCGCCAGCGACGCCGGCGCCGAGTCGCGCCGTGGCTATGGCGGCGCGCTGGTCGCCACGCTCTATGGCGAGCCGGCGTCGGTCGATCCGATCACCGCGCGCAGCCACGCCGAGATCTCGCTGGTCGGGCTGGTGTTCGACACGCTCTACCGCGTCGACGCGCGCGGCGCGGTCGTGCCGCACCTCGCGGTCGCGTCGCCGGAGGTCGCGACCGATGGCCTGCACGTGCGGATCGCGCTGCGCGCCGACGTGCTGTTCCACGACGGCAGCGCGCTCGGCGTCGACGACGTCATCGCGTCGCTGGTGCGCCTCGGCAAGAGCGACGCCGGCTGGATCACCGCGCCGGTCACGGCGATCGACGACGGCAGCGACGCGACCGGGCCGGCCATCGCGATCACGCTGCGCGTGCCGACGCCCGGGCTGGCGACCTTGCTCGCGCAGCCGCAGAGCGCGATCACGCCGCGCGGCGCGGCGCCGCGGCCGCGCGCGCCGATCGGCAGCGGGCCGTTCCGGCTGCTCGCGATCGATCGAGGCAAGCGCACGATCGCCTTGCGCGCGTTCGATGGCCACTTCGCGGGCCGGCCGTACCTCGACGAGCTGCAGCTGCGCTGGTTCGCCGACCCCGACGACGAGCCGCGGCTGTACGAGACCGGCGGGGCGCAGCTGTCGCTGCGCGGCGCGACCGCGTTCGCCGGGCATCAGCCGAAGTACGCGAGCGGCGAGCTCGAGAGCGCGGCGACGGTGCTGGTCTACGTCGGGTTCGGGCGCGCCCACGCGGCGGTCCTCGGGAACGCGGAGTTCCGCACCGCCCTCGATCAGGCGGTCGCGCGCGGCGGCTTCGCGACGATCGGCTCGGGTGAGCGCGCGGTGCCGGTGCTCGACCCGGTGCCGCTCGAGCTCGGCGGCACCGAGGCGACCGGGGTTAGTAAAACCGGCGACCTCGACGCCGCCCGCGCGGCGCTCGGCCGGGCAGGGAAGGCGGTCCCGGCGCTGGCGCCCGGCGCCCTGGCGTCGCTGCGCCTCGAGATCCTCGTGGACGAGACCCGGCCCGATGATCGCGAGGTCGGCGAGCGCGTCGTGCGCGCCCTCGACAAGCTCGGCATCACCGCCACCCTCACGGCGCTCGACGCCCTGGCGCTCGCAGCGAGGCGAGATCGCGGCGATTTTGACCTCTACATCGGCCAGCTGCCGATGGCCGCAACCGGTGCCGGGGTTACTTGGGCGCAGGCGTTTGCGGCCGGCGGCGACGACTGGGCGCGGGCCCGGCTGGCGCGCGGGGCGATCGATCCAGGTCAGGCGCGGACGCAGTTCGCGAAGACCTGGCCGGTGGTGCCCCTGTATTTCCGGGCGCTTCGCATCCACCATCGCACCGACGTTCGTGGACTGGCGTTCGACGGCACCGCGCGGCTGGGCCTCGCGGACGCGTTTCTGTTCGGCGCGCCGCGGCGGGCGCCATGAGGCTGCGAGGGCGGTTCACGCTGTGGTTCGCGGCGGCGACGCTCGTGCCGATCGCGGTCGCGGCGATCGTGACGAGGTTCGTGCTGGTCAACAGCGCGCGCGAGACCTACCAGGCGACGCGCGTCGCGGTCGAGCAGGCGGCGCGGCTCGAGGTCCAGCGGCTATCCGAGGATGTCGAGGCCGCGGTCCGCGCGATGGCCGATCGCGACTACCCGCTGGTTGGCGGCCTGCTCGGCGAGCTGGTGAAGGACGGCGGACGGCTCGGTGCGACGACGATCAAGGCCGCGGGACGCCAGGCCTCGCAGGAGATGAATGGCTTCCGGCTCGACGTCCTGACCATCACCGGGCCCGGCGACGAGGTGCTGGTCGCGCCGCACGATCGCGCCGCGACCGGGGATGTGGATCCCGCGCCGACGGCGCGCGCGCACCAGCTCGCGGGGAAGGCGTTCCTCGCGCGCGACAAGGTCATGGGCGCGTCCGGCCTCGAGCCCGTCATCGTCATGGCCGCCGCCCGGACGGCGCGCGAGGGCGACCAGCAGGTCGCCGTCCTCGCCGGCCGCCGCGTCACCGACGACCTCCTGCGCCGCGTCCGGCGGGCGGGCAGCATCGACGCCCAGCTCGTCGGCGCCGACGGCAAGGTCATCCTGCCGCCCGCCGAACGAAGGTGGGCAGAGTGGACCACCACCCCGCCCATCCGCGTGCCCCTGTCCGGCGCCGACGGGACGCCGTTCGCCTGGCTCGAGGTCGCGGTCTCGGACGGCGGCCTCGACGCCCTTCTTTCCCGGGTTACTTTGGTCTCGGCAATCCTGGCCGTTGCGGCGCTGGCGATCACGGTGTTGATTGGCTTGTGGATCGCGCGACGGATGACGCGCGACCTGGACCGACTCGTGGTCGGCGCCCAGGCCGCCGCGCGCGGTGACCTCGATCACCGCGTGCCGGTGTCCGCGGCTGACGAGGTTGGTGAAGTCGCCGCCGCGTTCAACCTGATGATGGAGGACCTGCGCGGCGCCAAGGATCGGCTCGTGATCGCCGAGCGGATCGCCGCCTGGCAGGAGATCGCGCGCCGCCTGGCGCACGAGATCAAGAACCCGCTGACACCGATCCAGATGTCGATGGACACGCTGCGCAAGACCTGGCGCAAGAAGCACCCGTCGTTCGACGAGATCCTCGAGGAGTCGACGACGACCGTACTCGAAGAAGCCCGTCGCCTCGGTCGGATCGTGAGCGAATTCTCGGACTTTGCGCGCATGCCCAAACCCGAGCTCGCCCCCTGCGACCTCAGCGAGGTCGTCGACGGCGCACTCGCGCTCTACACCGGATCGGTCCCGGTCGAGCGGCGGCTCGCGGACGGCCTGCCGCGGATCGAGGTCGACCGCGACCAGCTCACGCAGGTGATGCTCAATCTGGTCGAGAACGCCCGGGACGCCCTCGCCTCCCGTTCCGAGGTTACTGGCGGGCGCATCGTTGTCTCGACCCGACTCGGCGATTCGGGTGACCGAGTCGAACTCGCGGTCGAGGACAACGGGCCGGGCGTGTCGCCCGAGTTCAAGGACAAGGTCTTCACGCCGTACTTCACGACCAAGCAAGGCAAGGGGGGGACCGGCCTCGGCCTGGCGATCGTGCATCGCATCGTGAGCGACCACGGTGGTCGGATCTCCGTCGGAGATGCGCCTGGCGGCGGCGCGCGGTTCGTGGTCGAGTTGCCGCGCGAGCGCGGCGCACCGTTGCTGGCGTCTCGGTTGACGCAGAGCGATGCTGCGCGTTCCGACCGGGGTTAGTTGGCGATCGGCCGCGCGATCGGAGCGCGGCCCGCGGTTAGTCAGGTCGGGTCGTCGTTGGTTCGCGGGGGGCCAGGGAATGGAGGCCACGCCGCGACGCGCGGGTCGCGGACCCGCGTACAGAGTTCGTGCGTAACGATGTCAGGTCGCCGGCGCGGCAATCGGTACGTTCGCAAATCGTCGGAGCCAGTAGGTTCCTGCTGGGAACACCGTGGCGAGTCCGGCGAGCCAGCGTTTGCGGCACTCGCGGTAGGTCGACACGAACTCGCGATCGCGGACGAGCGCCTCCAACCGTGAACACAGGCGCCGCGCCGCAACGCGCGGACGGAGACCGCGCCGTCGCTCGGCGCTCGGCGGGTGCTCACGCCAGCTCTGTTGGGTGATGGCGCGTCGTCCAACGATCGCCTCGCCACGGCCAGCGCGCGCTTGCGCGTGGTGTGCCTCGACCGCAGCGACGCGTGCGCGGAGCGCTCGTCGGATTTCGTCCGGATCTCCGAGTTCCGGCGGGATCACGAGGCGCAAGGTCGCCTCTGCGGGCATCGTCCCATTCGAGCGGAAGAAATGGCGTGGTCGTCGGAGGGTGAGTTCGCGATCGTTCAGCAGTGCTGACAGACCGTTGACGCCGGGCCAGTGGTGGACTCGATCGACGAGCTGGTCCTTGACCGGGTTACTTGCGGCATAGACGAGCTTGTCGAGGACGTCGTTGGCGTCGACGAGCCGCACCAGGCTCACGGGTTCGCTCGACCAGAAGTTCTCCCAGCGTCCGCGCAGCGCGTTCATCGCCCTTGCGACGAACTTGTGCAGATGCTCGGTGAACTCGATGATCCGCCCGTGACGGTCGAAGACGATCGTGTGGTGGTGATTGGACAGGACCGAGGGGAGGATCACCTCGATGCCGAAGCGATCCGCCGCTTCGGCGAGGCAGTAGAGAAACGTCGCGTTGGTCGAGTTGTCGGGTCGGAGCAGGAACTGCCGCTGGGTGCAGCGCCGTGTGATCATGTAGAAGGTCTTGGGCAGGACTTGCCGCGGGATCGACATTGAGCGGCGAAGAGCAAGTCCGCTGCCATCTGCAACCCCGCAGCAATGCTGCGGTGGTCCCGCGGGATGGCCGGATAGCGGCCGGCCAATGTCCGGGGGGCGGACACGCCGGCCAGTCGATCTGCCGGGGCACAGGGCGACCTGGGCGCGTGCCATCCCGACCGGGCGCTGCCTCGTCCAGGTAACGGCTCGGGGACGACCCAGGTATGCCGGTCCGGGGACGATCGGTAACCCCGGTCAGGGGACGGTGGCAGAGGAGCCCGTCAGGCCGGAGCCGACGCCCGAAGAAGTAACCCCGGTCAGGGGGCTGGAAGAAGTAACCCCGGTCAGGGGGCTGGTCGAAGTAACCCCTTCAGACCGGAACCGACGCCGGCAGAACTAACCCCGGTCGGGGGCTGGCCGAAGTAACCCCGGTCGGGGCGGGGCCGCCGGACGGACCTCCGCGAAGTAACCCCGGACGGAACTCGGGGACGGAACTCCGCCGAAGTAACCCCGGGCGGAACTCCGGCCCCTACGCGTCCTTGACCGGCGTCGCCTTGAGCGCGGCCTTGCCGTCCTTGACGTAAACCGTGAACTTGACCTGCTTGGTGCCCGCCTTGCTCACGAGCTCCTGCTGGTTCTTGCGCAGCTTGTCCGCGAACTTCGCGTAGGTGAGGCCGACGATCGACTCCCCGCACTTCTTCTTGAGCTCGACGAACTGCTCGAAGACCGTCCGGAAGTACGCCTCCTCGTCCGCCGACCCGGGCTCCGCCCCAACTGACGTCGGATCTGCCGGCTCCTCGATCGCGCCGAGGATGTCGTCATCCATCGCGCGCTTCGCGGGCGCCGCCAGGCGCGGCACCGCCGGCGGGGGCGGCGCGGCCGGCTTCACCACGGGCGGCGGCGGCGCGAGCGGCTTGGGCACCGCCGGCCTGGGCGGCGGCGGC
>JAIOQA010000281.1 GCA_021413675.1 Deltaproteobacteria bacterium
TCGGTCTCCCTCGGTTCCGGCGACCTGCTACCCGGCGCTCCGACGCTTACCGGGACGGGACTTGCACCCGCTGGAGAAGCGCAGCAAGACACGTCCTGTCCCTCATCGGGACCATCGGCGTCGTCACGGCGCACCATGGCCCGTCTCATACACCGTCTGGTGCCGACGGTGAAGCGCGGACGCACCTTCACCATGTCGGCAAATGGCCGATGGACCCGTACAGAGGCGGGCGCGATGCGCCCGACCAGGCAAACGTGGCTGCGGTTTTCCGTCGCCTTGCTACAAGATGATCTGTCAGGTCGCAGCATCACAGCGCTGTGCCCCGCCCCGCCCCGGACGCCGTCACGGCGCCGACGCGGCCCCTCCCGTCCATGCCCGTCCCCCTCCCCGCTCGACCGTCCCGCTGGCAATCCTGGCAGGCGCTCGACCGCCGGATCTGGCAGATGGCGATCGCCCGCGCGGTCAACACCGGCGGCCTGTCGCTGGTCATGTCGTTCCTCGGCGTCTATATCGTCGAGGAGCGCGGCTACCCGGCCTGGGTCTACGGGCTCATCGCGCTCGGGGTCAACCTCGGCCAGTCGGGCGCCAACGCCTGGGCCGGCGATCTCTCCGATCGCATCGGCCGCCGGCCGCTCATCACCGGCTCGCTCACGATCCGCGCGTTCGTGATCGCCGCGCTCGGCGTGCAGGTGCTCTTGCATGCGCCGCTGTGGAGCCTCGCGCTCAACATGCTGGCGAGCTCCGCCCTGCGCGGCTGCTTCGAGCCGGTCGCGTACGCGCTGGTCGCCGACGTCGCGTCGCCCGAGGATCGGATCGCCGCGTTCGGGCTGCAGCGCATGGGCACCAACGTCGGCTGGGCGTTCGGTCCCGCCGTGGGCGGCCTGCTCGCGCTGGTGATCCCGTACGGCGCGGTGTTCTTCGTCGCGGGCGCCGGCCTCTTGATCGCGGCGCAGCTCACGCGCCGGGTGGTCGATCCGCGCCCGACCGCCGCGCGCCCGGGCGGCGGCGGCGACTCGCTGCGCGCCGCGATCGCCGCCGGCTTCGCCGATCCGGTGATGCGCGCGCTGCTCGCCGGCACGTTCCTGGCCTCGCTGCTCCAGACCCAGATGTTCTCGAGCTTCGCGATCTTCATGTCCGACGGGGTCGGGCTCAGCAAGACCGAGGTCGGCCTGCTCTACACCGTCAACGGCGCGACCGTGCTGCTGCTCCAGATCCCGGCGCTCGGCATGATCCGGAAGCTCGGCATCCGGGTGACGCTGGTGCTCGCGCCGCTGTGCGGCGCCCTCGGCTTCTTCCTGGTCGGCCAGTCGGTCGGCATCCTCACCGGCGCGATCGCGATCCTCGTCATCACCCTCGGCGAGATCGTCTTCGATCCCTCGCACCAGACCGCGATCGCCGAGATCGCCGATCCCACGCGCCGCGGCCGGGCCTACGGCGTGGTCGGTATGGCGCAGCTGATCGGCGTCGCGTGCGGCCCGCTGTTCGGCGGCGTGCTGCTCGACAACCTCGCCAGCCACACCGCGATCTGGGCGACGATCGCCGTCATCGGCGTGGCCCAGGCCGGCGTCTTCGCCCTGTTCATCCGCGCGCGCCAGCGCTAGCGTGGGCCCCGTGAAGCGGGGGCTCATCGCGCTGTTCGTCGTCTTGTTCGTCGTCTTGGGGGCTTCCTGTGGCGCGTCCGATCCGCCGGCCCGCCCGGTCTGGGACAAGGGCCTGCCGTCGGCGGCGGTGATGGGCGCGGTGCGCGGCCTCGAGCCGGCGCGCGGCATCATCCACCTGCACTCGCCCTACTCCCACGACGCCTGCGACGGCGACCCGCGCGGCGCGAGCGGGCTCGGCCCGGTCGACGAGGCCTGCCTCGCCGACCTGCGCCAGGCGCTGTGCACCGATCGCATCGACTTCGCCGCGCTCACCGATCACGACGACTCGATGGCCGACGAGGACTTCGCGAGCCTGTTCGTGATGCGCGACGGCGATCAGGCGGTGACTGTCGACGGCCACCAGGTCGCGTCGCGGATCACCTGCGGCGATGGCCACCAGGTGCTGGTCACGGTCGGCGGCGAGAACGAGATCATGCCGATCATGCTCGACGGCCACGTCGCCGGCGACATTCCGACTCGCCACGCGACCTACAACGGCGACGACGCCACCGCGGTCGCGGCGATGCGCGCCGCCGGCGCCACGATCTGGATCGCGCACTCCGAGCAGCGGACCACCGCGCACCTCGCCGAGCTCGCGCCCGACGGCATCGAGCTCTACAACCTGCACGCCAACCTCGATCCCTCGATCCGCGAGACCTACCTCGGCCTGCCCGCCGCCGGCGCGATCACCGCGGTCGCCGAGTTCGCGGACACCAGCGACCTCGAGCTCGAGCCCGACCTCGCGCTGATCTCGTTCCTCAGCGCCAGCGGCCCGGCGCTCGATCGCTGGAACGAGCTGCTCGCCGCCGGACATCACCTCGCGGCCTCGGCCGGCACCGACGCCCACGAGAACGCCCTGCCGATCGTCCTCGCCGACGACGAGCGCGGCGACTCGTACCGGCGGATGATGCGGTGGTTCGCGAACATCGCGCTCGTCACCGACGCCGCCGATCCGGTCGCGATCGAGGACGCGGTCCGGCGCGGCCAGAGCTACGTCGCGTTCGAGCTGTTCGGCACGCCGGTGGGCTTCGACGCCGCGATGCTCGGCGGCGCGGCGCCGGGCGGCCCGGGCGCGCTGGTGCCCGACGCCAGCGGCCTGCACTACGACGTCACGGTGCCGACGATCTACCGCCTCGATCCGTCGCTGCCCGCCCCCGAGATCCGCGCGCGCATCCTGTACATCAGCGCGGCCGGCGTCACCGAGCTGGCGTCCGGCCCCGGCCCGATCGTCACCGCGCCCTACGCCGGTATCGGCGCATACCGGGCCGAGATCACGATCCGGCCGCGCCACCTCGGCCCGTACCTCGGCCACGTCGGCGCCGCGGTCGCCGACCAGGAGCTCCCGTGGATCTACGGCAACCCGACCTACGTGGTCAGCGCGCCATGACCGGCGCCCAGAATTTGTCACCAAATTCGATTTCTCCGGTTCCGGATGAGATCGGGACCGTCGTCCTCGACGGGGCCGACCGATCGACGAAGCGCCTGGAGGCGAAAGCCTCACAGGCGCTGAGCCAGCCAGCTGCTACGATCGCCGCATGACGCGGATGATCGTCGCGAGTGCCGTGCTGGTCTCGGTCGCAGCGTGCGGCGGCATCGGAGGCAGCGGCAGCGGCAGCGTCTGCGCGACCAGCGACGACTGCGGCGGTGACGTCTGCGCGCGCACCCACGAGTGCTATCCCGCCGACGAGGTCCGGCGCGTGATGACCCGCTGGACGCTGAACGCGGCGCCGGCCAGCGCCGCGCAGTGCACGACGGACGGCATCGATCACCTGAGCATCGTCTACCAGGACAGCTCGACTGGCGAGCAGGTCGGCTACGCGCCGGTGCCGTGCGGCCAGGGCCAGTTCCTCGTCGACGTGTGGCCCACGCGCTTCGACCTCGTGCAGCTCGAGGCGGTCGCCCCCGGCCAGGGCACGATCGCGATCGGCGCGAACAACGTCGGTCGGACCGGCGACGTCGACACGACGATCGATCTCGCGATCCCCGCCCTGACGCCCTGACGCAGCGCGCATCGCTGCAGCGCACCTGACACGCTGCGCCACGCCGCGTCACGCGGCGTCTCGCTTCTGGGCGATCGTTGTCGCCGCGCGGAGTCGCGCACGCAGCGGGTTCTCGCTATGGTCCGCGTCCCATGACCACGCCCGAGAGCGCGCGGGTCGAGCCCGTCGACGAATCGGTCACCACGACCACCGTCGAGGAGCTGCGCCCGCTGTACCGGCAGATGCTCGCGATCCGCCGCCTCGAGGAGGCCTCGGCGAAGGCCTACTCGCAAGGCAAGATCGGCGGCTTCCTCCACCTCATCATCGGCCAGGAAGCGGTGTGCGTCGGCGCGATCGCCGCGCTCGCCGCCGACGACTACGTCGTCGCCACCTACCGCGAACACGGCCACGCCTACGCCAAGGGCGTCGCGGCCCGGCCGATCATGGCCGAGCTCTACGGCAAGAAGACCGGCCTGGTGAAAGGCCTCGGCGGCTCGATGCACCTCTTCGACAAGTCGAAGGGGTTCCTCGGCGGCTACGGCATCGTCGGCGGCCACGTGCCGATCGCGGCGGGCGCGGCGCTCGCCGCCAAGTACCGCGGCGACGGCAAGGTCGCGATGTGCTTCTTCGGCGAGGGCGCGTCGACCATCGGCGGCTTCGCCGAGGGCATCGCGCTCGCGGCGCTGTGGAAGCTGCCCGCGGTGTTCATCTGCGAGAACAACCAGTACTCGATGGGCACGCCGCTCTACCGCTCGCTCGCGGTCGAGGACGTGTCGTTGCGCGCGCTGGCCCACGGCATGGCGCGCGATCGCTTCGACGGCGACGACGTCGTCAAGGTCAAGCGCCGCATCGCCGAGGCGGTGCAGCGCGCGCGCGACACCTCCGAGCCCACGCTCGTGGAGGTCGTGACCTATCGCTTCCGCGGCCACTCGATGTCGGACCCCGGCCTGTACCGGACCAAGGACGAGGTCGAGGAGTGGAAGCGGCGCGACCCGCTCACCCGCTCGCGCCAGCGGCTCATCGATCTCGGCGCCACCGAGGCCGACGTGGTCGCGCTCGAGGACGACGTCAAGGCGGAGATCGAGGACGCGGTCCACTTCGCCGAGACCTCGCCCGCCGCCGACGCCTATCTCCCTTACGTCATCAAGGAGTGACCGTGCCCGTCATCAGCTACCGCGAAGCCTTGAATCAGGCCATGCGCGAGGAGATGGAGCGCGACCCCGACGTCTTCATCATGGGCGAGGAGGTCGGCCACTACAACGGCGCCTACAAGGTGACCCAGGGCCTGTTGAACCACTTCAGCGAGCGCCGCGTCATCGACGCGCCGATCGCCGAGATGGGGTTCGCGGGCATCGGCGTCGGCGCCGCGATGGTCGGGCTGCGCCCGATCATCGAGTTCATGACCTTCAACTTCTCGCTGGTCGCGATCGATCAGATCGTGAACAACGCCGCCAAGATCTTCCAGATGAGCGGTGGGCAGTTCAACGTGCCCATCGTGTTCCGCGGCCCCGGCGGCCCGGCGGTCCAGGTCGGGTCGCAGCACTCGCAGTCGCTCGAGTCGTTCTACGCGAACGTGCCCGGCCTCAAGGTCGTGATGCCGTCGACCGCGTACGACGCGAAGGGCCTCCTGAAGACCGCGATCCGCGACGACAACCCGGTCGTGTTCATCGAGGGTGAGACCCTCTACAACTCGACCTGGGAGGTGCCGACCACCGAGTACCTCATCCCGTTCGGCAAGGCCGACGTGAAGCGGGTCGGCCAGCACGTCACGCTGATCGCGTGGTCGAAGATGGTCTGGACCTGCCTGGATGCCGCCAAGGAGCTGGCCAAGGACGGGATCGAGGCCGAGGTCGTCGACGTGCGCTCACTGCGCCCGCTCGACCACGACACGATCTGCAGCTCGGTCGCCAAGACCGGGCGCTGCGTGATCGTCGAGGTCGGCTGGCCGGTGGCCGGCTATGGCGCCGAGGTCGCGTACCAGGTGCAGCGCGCCTGCCTCGATCAGCTCGACGCGCCGATCGAGCGCGTGACCAGCGACGACGTGCCGATGCCGTACGCGAAGAACCTCGAGGACGAGGTCCAGCCGCAGATCAAAGACGTGATCGCCGCGGTCAAGCGCGCGCTGTACCTGGCGTGATTCTCTGACATTCGACCGACGCGGCCCGGCCGCGTCGTTGCTCGGCCGCGCGACGCGGCCCAAGGTGTGAGCCCATGGCGCAGATCCTCGGTCTCCCGAAGCTGTCTCCGACGATGGAAGAAGGCGTCTTGATCCGCTGGGTCAAGCGCGAGGGCGACAAGGTCGCGCCCGGCGATCTGGTCGCCGAGGTCGAGACCGACAAGGCCAACATGGACTTCAACGTCGAGGACGAGGGCGTCCTGTTGAAGCTGCTGGTCAAGGAAGGCGCGACCGTCAAGCTGGGCGCGCCGGTGGCGATCCTCGGCAAGGCCGGCGAGGACATCACGGCGCTCCTGGCGGAGGCGGCGAAGGGTGGCGCG